>JANLTD010001187.1:0-3007 GCA_031362765.1 Acidobacteriota bacterium
CTTTGGTCTTTGGTTTTTGGAAAGAAATTGCCGATTGATATTGAATTTCTCACCACGGCAGCTTATTTTGGTGAGTCTTGATTGAAAGCGGGCGGGTTTCCATATAAAAAACCAAAAACCAAAGCCCAAAAGCCAAAGACCTAAACAGATACCCTTTTCCACTTAATTGATCTGACCGTTAAAATTCGCCAGAGTGACGACGATCTCATCCATCACCGCCTGGCGTAGTCTGGTTTCGCTGACACCGTTGACGAGAATCGAAAACACCAATTTTTCGCCCGTCGCCGTCGACACATAACCGGAAAGCGCGGAAACCTGATCGATCGTGCCGGTTTTCCCTCGCATGTTTCCGGCGGCTTTGGTGCCTTTGAAACGATTCTGGAGCGTGCCGTCAACTCCGCCGATGGTCAGCGCATTGAGCCACGCATCCGCATATCGGCTCTGTTTCGCCATATAACCGTAGAGCTGCACAAGCGCTGCGGGCGTGACGAGGTTGTGACGCGAAAGCCCGCTGCCGTCGTATTGAATGATGCCGTCGGGCGCAATGCCGATCTCATTCAAAAAACTTCGGACGACGAAGATTCCTTTACCTGAGCTCGTTGCTTTCGGATTGAGAAACGGATTGGTTTCGGGCGTGACGGCATTCGTAATTGTCGCGCTTCGGCCTTCCTGCCCAAGCGTCCAAAGAATTGTTTCGGTGTATAGATTTTGGCTCGGCTTCATCGTTTTCGCCGCGATCAGCGAAAACGGCGGCGATTCGAGCGTCGCGATCTGAACAGGCGGCAATGTTGAAGAAACCGCCAAAATCGCTTTGTCTTTCGCTCCGATAACTCGCGCTTGGCCGGTAATGACAACACCTTTTTTTTCAAGCCGCTGTTTCAAAAGTGAGATAAAAAGTTCCGACGGATGCGAAACCGTCAGATAATTTACAAGCCCTTTGTCGCCGACTGGCAGTGTTCCGCTGATTTCCAGAACATTTTGGTCAAGGTCTTTTTTGACTGTCAAATCGCGCTTTATGCCCGAAGCCGTCGTGATGCAACGATTGACAACGCGCATCACCGGATTAAACGGCAAAAGCTGTACAGTGCACGGCGTACCGACCGACGCGGGTTTGACGCTCAGATCGAGCGCGTTGTCATTGAGCGGCAAAGCCGAAACTTCCGCGCCGTAATACCATTGCAAATCGTCCCATTCCCAACCTGCGGGAATCGCAAATCCCGTAAAATAGCTTTCGTCTCCGACGAGGTTCCCCTCGATTCGCCTTACTCCCGCTTGCAAAATCTTATCGGCGAGCAAGTCCAAACCCTTATAATAATCACCGCCGGAAAATGCCGTCGAAAACGAAACATCGCCGCGTCCGTAAATAATCAGATCGCCTTTGATCGTACCGCTCTCGTCAGGCTTAACGGGCGCAAACACGCTCGTTACAAACCGAAAGTCGGGCGTTAATTTCTCGATCGCCGCCGCGACCGTAAAACTTTTCATATTTGACGCGGGCATAAAATATTTTTCGGCGTTTTCCGCAAAAACGATCTTGCCCGTATCAAGCGCCGCGATCTTGATTCCGACGCTGCCGCGCCGCAATTCTGGACGTCCCAGACTTTGCCGAATTTTCGCCTGTAAATCAAAAATGGTCTGTCCGCCGGAAATCGGCGGAGTCTGTGTCGGAATCGGCGTCGGTGAGATTGTCGGTTTGGCGGTCGGTTTTGGCGGCGGTGTTGCGCCGATAATGATTCTTTGGCGATTGTCGTTATTTTGCGCCGCTGCCGAAAAACCAAAACTAATAAAACCGATCGAGATAATTAAAAAAAGCGCGAATTTGATTTGGCTGATCTTTTTCATTGAACGTATTTTACGGGAAATTTATAAAAGGTAAAAGTCTTTTAAGGTAAAAGGTAAAAAATGTCTTACCTTCTACCTTTTACCATTTACCTTTTACCTTTATTTACTTCTTTGCGCCGAGGATGACATTGATGTCGGCTTGCGGAACTTGCAGATCGAGCAATATTTCATTACCGACTTGCGAGATCTTGGCGTTTTCGACCATCCGCCCGTAAACTTTCTTGTCCGGTGATTTGGAACCGCCGAGAACTGCTTTGCCGATCGCCTGCAATCCGTCCAAAGTATCTTTCAAACCTTTGGCTTGCTCGGCATTAACGGTTTTTGCCAACATTGAAACCGCGGTGTTTCCGTCCAAAACGTCCATCGAACCTGACAAAAATCGAATCGCGTCAAGATTTGTACCGAGTTCGTCGTTATCGAGTTCGAGAAATTGCGACATACCGTTCGGAACGCGTGCGCCAAAATTGATTATCGCACCGGGTTTTCGCGCAACCAACCCCAAAACTTCATCGCTGATACGCGTTTTCGTTTCAAACATTTCTCGCACGCGCGCCAGCGAGCCGAGTGCGAGAGTTTTATCGTCGTAAGTTGTAACGGCGAGTTCGTCGCTCAACCCCGTAAGCAGTTTATCGAGAATGCCGGAAATCATCGAATTGGTGATCTTACCTTTATTTTGTTCGATCATCTCCTTTGCCGAAAAAACATAGACCGTGCGGTCGCCGATTTTTTCTTCGCGGTATTTGCCGTTCGAAGCGATTTTTGCGACCGCTACCAGGCCGGCCGCGTTGAATTGTCCGCGCGCCAGAAGTACGGGTTCAAACTTATATTCCCTGCCTTCGCCTTTGACCGCGTTGACGCCGATCGCGATTTTATGAAATTGTCTAAAATCAATGCCTGTTTTGGTTTTGATTTCATCAAATGTGCCCAGAATACCGGCAAGAAAGAGCTGATTAGCCGATAATATCTGCGGCAGGCCCTCGTCGAAAAATCGCTTAGCGTCAACCGTCATCGCGGCATCCGACGGAGGCAAAAGCATCAGCAATTGATTATCATTCTTTGCTTTTTTCTTACGTTTCGTGACGGCAAACCCGACACTGACCGCGCTTAAAACAACCGCGCAAACCGTTAACAGCGCGAAAAATTTTTTCTTCATTCAAAAACCTCT
>JANLTD010001189.1:0-2667 GCA_031362765.1 Acidobacteriota bacterium
TTTTGGTCTTTGGTTTTATTCAACGTAACCTTGATGATCTTAAATCAAAATTTCTGTAAAAAAAGCGGTTCGGTGAGAAATTCAAAGCCAAACTGTAATTTCTTTCAAAAGAACCAAAAACCAAAGACCAAAGACCTAAACAATTACAAAACCTCACGAGATCAGTTATGTAAATTACTGTCTTTGTTTGAGCGAAACAGTATGAGTATCGGCTTTATGAAACGCGTCAAACAAGATCTTTAACGGTTTGTAAGCTCCCGCTGCAAACAGAATATTTCCGTTGCCGCCGAAGAAAAATTGGCGGCTGTATTTCAAAACATTTGGTTCTTTGACGAGTTCAATTTTGATTTTTAATGCGCCGATGCCTTTTGCTTCGTTGACCGCGCCGGGCGATTCGATGCTGTCCGCTTCGAAATTTTTCGGTAATTCGATCTCTATGTCATCATCTTCCGACCACGGAAATTCAAAATAAATGCTGTATTTGCGAGTCTCGGCTGAAAACAAAGGACTTCTTCCATATTCAAAAAATCCGGGTTGCAAAAATAATCGTTTGCCGGTTTTTTGCGCGTAATTCGGCACGCGAACCTTAAAAGAATAGGTATAAGGTTTTGACGGGTCATTGAAATTTTCCATTGAAAACTCGGAAATTTCAGCCGTACTAATCGACTGTTTCCACGAGCCTTTTATGATCTCTTCACGCTCCGAGACCGATCTTTGAAACATATCTGAGCGGCGCATAATTGCCTGTTGACCGTTGTGTTCGACACGCAGAGTGCCTTCGAGCGTGCCGTCTTCGAGCAGTTTGAATTTTCCTGTCCGTTTGGATAGATTCTTACTTTGATCGGTCAACGGCAGACGAATCCAGTTATAACCACCGCCGCCGGCGATCATCGTTGAAATAAGTTCGTCGTGCCAAAAGGTCATTCCAAACGGCATATAAGGCGTTCCCGGGTCAAATGGCTTCCAGACATTGCCGCGCCGGACAGCGACTCCCGAACGATGAATGTATCGCGGATGCAGATCTTTCTCGTAATTGAAAAAATTATTGCCCCGATTGCCTGAGAACATTGCATTCACATCAAAACCAATGGCTTTTGCCAGCGAAGCAAAAAGATCATTAATATCGGATATATCGCCCATTCCGTGCTTTAGCGTGTCGGAGGCTTTTTTGTTCTTGAGATTTTCCCGCTGTTCGTCAGTAAATGATTTGTCGTAACTCACATTTCTGATCTGTTTTTGAGTAAAATCGTAGAGAATTCGCAGTTTTTCGTCATCATCAGCAGCGTTTGCAGTTAATTCACGCGCCTTTTGCTCGATCTCTTTACTTGGTTTGGTGATTTCGTCAAACCCGTATCCGAGCGGATTGCCTAAAAAGCTCCATCTGAATGAAAAATAAGACTCGTAAGAAAGTAAAACCCATTGGCGAACTTCGTCTTCGGGCGGCATTTGCGGTTCTTCCTTGAATGCCGGAACATTTTCGCGCGTTCCGACATAAAACCCTTCATCATTCATCAAAAAACGCATCTGCGGCATATTTTGATAATCGAAATTAAGCGACGAATCCTTGCGTGGACGTACGTAGTAAGTAACTTTTTGCATCGGAACGTCCCGCTGAAAAAACAGCCGCTCGTTTTGTGCCGAATCGCCTTTCAAGGTTTCCTTGTATTGATATTCGACAATCACGCCCGGCTCAATGCCCGGCACAGCGAAAGATTTTGCTTTGATCGAGATTTTGCCCGCTTTGAGAAGTTCACGCTCGAAGATGTCACCCGGTTGAAGCTCTTTAATTGTGCCGTCAGGCTTGATGACGCGCGCCGCAACTTCTTCGACCTTTTTGTCTTTGTCGAACGGAATGTCGAATTTACTAAAGCGTTCGCGCCCGCGTTCGGTAAAGATTTTGACGCGGACATAATGGGTGTAAAACATTTTGCCGCCTTTTTTATCGTCGAGGCGAACTTCCCAAAAGATCGCTTCGGCGTCCGAATCGGGTTCAACCAAAGGCGTTTTCATATCCAGTTCGGCCTGGCTGACAGGCCGCCACTGAATTTGTGCGAAGACGGTTTGCAAACCGAAAACCAGAATAATTACAAGGCTTGGAAAAAGATATGTTCGGGCAATAGAGTGTTTATTTTTCATAGTTCGGAAGAGTTTTCGGCGACCTTTCGCCGATGGTGATACAACAAAAGGCGGTGCCTCAAAATCAACGCCTTTTGTTGTTTCTGATTTTTACTTCTGTTTCAAAGTAATGGTATGCGAATCCGTTTTATGAAATTCATCAAACAAATTCTTTAACGGCTGATAAACCTCCATCGGGAAAAGGATCTTACCACCGCCGCCAAAATGAAATTCGCGGTTATATTTCATAAAAGTCTGGTCTTTATCAACACCGATGTCTATTTTTAACAAACCGATATTGCTTGGGTCGGCAACTTCGCCGGGCTTTTCGGCACTATCCAAAGAAAAGCCAGGCGGCAAGCTGATTTCGACATCATCATTCTCCGACCATGGAAATGGAAAATAGATTTCATACTTTCGCGATGCGCTTGAAAATAATGGATTTTCACCATATTCAAAAAATCCGGGTTGAAAGAACAATCGTTTACCGGTTTTCTGCGCGTAATTCGGAACTCGTATTTTGTATTGATAAACGAGCGGTTTTGAAGCATC
>JANLTD010001216.1:0-1604 GCA_031362765.1 Acidobacteriota bacterium
CATTCGAGGATTAAAAAGCGCGATTATCCATCCGTCAAGCGCAGTAAATTTGAACGCCAACGGCTGCAGTCGCCCGAATTATTCGGTCCGAGTGGATTAGTGTAACTTGACCAACTTTCAAAACTCACGACATTGTAACGAACCTGTATAAGACACGAATGTTCATTCGTATCACTTATAAGTATTTCTGCTCTCATATCTGCTCCTTTTATTTCCCAAACAAATAAAACTCAACTTCCCTTGTTTGCGCCTTGCGCCGAATGACTTGCTCGGCTTCGCGTTACGGATTTGTCCATATTTCAACCATTGCACTAAGCGAGCCGCCGAGCGCGGTCAACTTATTAGTCAAATTTGTTAGTTTGACCTGAAATTGCCACGGTAGAGGCTCTTTTCCGAACATTGTGAACTCCCCGATAAATGTCTCACCCGTAACCAGCGGATCGGCGACGAGAGAAGTGCTTTCTTCATCAAAGTGCCAGTTATCGCCCGGCAAAATTTTCTCCAACCAGGAGCGTCGTTTGACAAAATGAAAATCTTTGATCTTGGCTGTCAACATCACCCCAAGATTCCTCACTACCACCACGACGGATTGTCCTGCCGCCAAGTTCTCCTGAATAATCCACGAGTCGGAGCTCGAGCCGTTATGCGCAGCCCACGACCTAACTTTTTTATGTCCAACGGGAATCGAATCAATTTTGTATGCCTTACCCATATTTTTCACTCTCCTTTTTCTTTATAAATTGGAGCGTTCAACCAGATGTTTTTCGCTCTCACTAACTAGAGCGACACTCGAATCAAAACCGTCTCAAAAAAAAATAAGTTTTTTTCTTGCCCTTCTGAAATATGTTGATTTCTGATGTTTTAGACTATAATTGCAATAAATGAGTCAATCCGAACCGAAAAAACACGAGATCACTCAAATACTGCAAGCATGGAGCGAGGGCAAGCGTGAAGCACTCGATAAGCTGATGCCGCTTGTTTATAACGAACTGCACCGGCAAGCCGCCGGTTATTTGCGCCGCGAACGCCGCGGTCATACGCTTCAAACAACTGCTTTGATCAACGAAGCCTATCTGAAATTGATTGACCAGAAAGAAGTTGCGTGGGAAAGCCGAACTCATTTTTTTGCGCTTGCCGCCAATGCGATGCGGCAGATTTTGGTTGATTACGCCCGTACCAAAAATCGTCAAAAACGCGGCGGCGAGCTGCAAAAGGTTGATTTGGATGAAGCGTTGATGATCGCGACAAGCGAGAAAGCGATTGATTTGGTCGCACTCGATGAAGCCTTAACGAGGTTGGAAAAAATTGATGAGCAACAATCGCGCGTTGTCGAACTCAGATATTTCAGCGGTTTAAGTTTGGAAGAAACGGCGGAAGCCTTACATATTTCACGCGCAACCGCCGCCAGGGAATGGGCAATGGCGCGGGCGTGGCTTCACCGCGAACTGACGAGGTGAAGAAAGAAGGGGAGAAAAGGAGAAGGGGAGAAAAAGCACCGGGACGCAAAAGCTTCAGAACCATCTGCGGTAGCAGATGCGCTGATTTGCATTCCAGATAACAAAAATGTCGAACGAAAAAAGACAACAGCTAAAAGACATTTTTGA
>JANLTD010001223.1:0-3586 GCA_031362765.1 Acidobacteriota bacterium
GAGAGTGGAGAGTGGAGAGTCCGAAAAAGCAAAATCGGCGGTTGTCGGAAATAAAGACGACTGGAGCGCAAGCGGCTCGCTTGCAATGAGCGCGGAGCGCGAACAAACGGACGCGATTCAAACTGTAGAAGACAGCGAAGATCTTGTTGGCGAAGATGCCAAACTCGGCAAACAAGCGGCGCGTGTTTCATCGCGCAGCGTCGGCGATACGACGCACACGGCAAAATCTGAAATTGCACACGCTGAAACTATCCCAACCGCGCCTTTTTACGGTTCAAAGGTTGTTGAGATCAAAGACTTGTCGAAAGTTTTCGCATTTATCAACGAAACTGCGCTTTTTAAAGGTCAATGGCAATATAAACAGGGAAAAACATCGAAAGAAGATTACGCAAAACTTCTTGAAACCGAAGTTTATCCGAAATTTAAAGAAATCAAAGCAAAGGCGACCCGCGATAAATTGCTCGAAGCAAAATTAGTTTACGGATATTTTCCGTGTCAGTCGGAAGGCAACGACCTGATAATTTATCAAGACGATGAACGCACCGAAAGAAATCGGTTCACTTTTCCGCGCCAACCGATCGAACAACGCGGAGGTAAGAATCTTTGTTTGGCAGACTTTTTCGCATCAAAAGATTCGGGCAAAATTGATGTTGTCGCATTTGATCTGGTAACGATGGGACGCACGGCAAGCGAACACGCGGCAGAGCTTTTCAAAGCGGACAATTATACAGATTATCTGCTTTTCCACGGTCTGTCGGTCGAATCAGCCGAAGCCCTCGCCGAAATGTGGCATAAGCGAATTCGTGAAGAACTCGGTTTTGCCGAAAACGATGCAAAAGAATTAACGAAACTATTTCATCAAGGTTATCAAGGCTCGCGCTACAGTTTCGGGTATCCGGCCTGTCCGAATTTGGAAGACCAAACGAAACTTTTTGAACTTCTTCGGCCTGAAAGAATTGATGTCGAGCTCTCTGAGGAATTTCAGCTTCATCCCGAGCAGTCAACTTCGGCGATCATCATTCATCATCCGCACGCTAAATATTTCAATATTGAGTAAAATACAGGTCAAGATGGAACCATATCCAGAAAAGCTCGGTCGGGGAAATTTCAACCAAATTTTGCTGGTTTGCATGGCTTTATTTGTTTTTGCCGGAACTGAGCTTGCTCAAACTCTAAAGCAAGAAAACATCAATTTTCAAAACGGCGATGTTACTTTATCCCGAACATTATTTTTGCCTGATTCTAAAGAAAAACTCCCGGCTGTCGTGATTTTGCACGGTTCAGGTCCTGATTTGGGATTGGAGTATAAAGTATATGCCGAAGAATTCAGTAAAGCGGGAATTGCGACGCTTGTTTTTGATAAACGCGGTTCTGGAAAATCCGGAGACGATTAGCGAAAACGTCCGTTTGAAATTATGGCCAAGGACGCTTTGGCGGCGGTTTCTTTTCTGCAAACCCGTGCTGAAATAAATCCCGAAAAAGTCGGTTTGTGGGGCATCATTCAGGGCGGTTGGACGGTTGCAAACGCCGGGGCGCGTTCCAAAAATGTTGCTTTTGTCATTTCGGTTGCAGGAAATGGCGTTACGCCGGCTCAACAGGAAATCTGGCATAAAGACAAAATTTATTAAAATCTTGGCTACTCAAAAAATGCCCGGGATACTGCGCGAAAATTTTGGCAAATGATCTTTGATTGGCTTGTGCTGGTTGACGAAGGCAAGTTTCCTTTGCCGGAAGGTGTTTTAGAGTCTGAGCGTTCGGGCAGTTCGGTCGGTTTGAATTACGATCCGTTACCCGATTGGGAAAAGATCACTCAGTCGGTTTTGCTTATTCACGGGGAGTACGACAAATTATCACCGGCCAACGAATCAATTTCGCGGATCTCTGCCACGTTTGCAAACAACCGCAACCATAATCTAGCCTACAAAATATTTCCGAAGTCTTCCCATACGGTCACAACCAATAAAACGGGACTTGAATTTGATTGGGATAAAAACTTTGTACCCGACTATTTCCGGTTCTCAAACGAATGGATTTTGTCTCAGTTGAACCAGAAACGGAGGTTTCGAAAGGCGATTTGCTAAGACTCGAACTTTCATCCGATTTTGATAACTCCGGAGATTTCGGAAAAATACCTTGGTATGGCAGGGCATATCCGCAGCTTATTTCAATGATTCTTTTCGCAATCATGTTTTTTGTCGGGTTTGTTGTTTCAACTTTCCGATTTGTTTAGCGTCGTTCCATGATCTCAGGCTTTTCAAGTCTATCAAGTCTGCTCAATTTTTTATTGATAATCGGGTTTTACTTATTTTTATTATCTTCAGTTTTTCCGCTGGGAATGGATCCGGTGCCAATTTATACAAGTCCGGCGTGGCAAAAAATCTTGCCATTAATGGGCAATTTCAACCTAATCCTGACCATAAGTATGTTTATCGTCTTTCCGAAAAAAAGACATGATACTAAAAATTACAGATGTTGATCGGGCCGGTTTCAATAGTATTTATTTCCTGGCTTTTCTTTTGGAATTTGATCGGGGTTTCGTTTTACAACTGTATAGATGACCAGAGCCGTCTTGGATTCACAAGATATTCAACTTACCATACCGGAGAACAAGCGACTGCTATCAAGATCATAAGAAAGAGGATAATTTGTAATTTCGTCGAAGAAAAATATTTCTATACTTTGGAATAAACCCAAAAATAAAGCTACAGCAAAAAGTGGGAAGGAAAATTCAATAATGGCGAAAAAGACAGATTTAGTAAATTTTGTTAAAATTCAATTTCTTTACTATAAATTGTTAAAGAAATACTTTAATTGACGGCGCACCGACACTTTACCGAGAACTTGAAGTTAGAAAGCATTCAAAAAACAATTGAAAAAAAACCTCGAAAAGTGATTTTCGCGTGGAATTATCTGGAATGGGGCGGAGCGCAAGTCTATTTTTTGGGAATTGCCAATAGAATCAAAGATCGCGCCGAGGTAAAAATGATTTTGCCGCAAGAAACCGGCGGGCAGTTTGTTAAATTTTGTGAGAATCTGAATATTCCGATTCAATTTCTTGATGTCAAAAACGATTTGAGTCCAGCGGTGACAATCAGTCGAAAAATCGAAAGACATTGGAATAAATTTCGGGCCGAATATCAATTGCTGAAATGTTTGAACAAACAGGATTTAAGAGATAGCGTCGTGCATCTCGAACTTGCGCCGTGGCAATCGCTTTTTTCGTTGATGCGCCTTTGCCGGAAAACAACGGTTTTTATGACGATGCATAATTCCTTGCCATCGGTTTCAAAATTGCGGTTTTTGCTTTGGATAATAAAATTTGCTATTATCACGCGCTTTAAGAATTTTCATATTTTTGCTTCAAATCAAAATGCCAAAGATAGTTTAAGGCCTTTGGTTTCGGCTAAATTTCTCGAAAAAGTAAAAGTAACCTATACAAATGTTAATCCGGACGAAATTGTCGAAGCCTTATCCTTAGAAATTGACCGTGAAGTGTTCCTTAATAAATTCGGGTTACCGAAAGATAAATTTTTGGTTGTTTGTGTCGGACAATTCATCGACCGAAAAGGACGTTGGACATTTTTGG
>JANLTD010001230.1:0-10332 GCA_031362765.1 Acidobacteriota bacterium
CCGCAATTCGGCGGTTTGGAAGTAACGACCAGTTCGACGCAGCTGCAGGAATTGACCGACGCGTTCATCTATCTCTATCGGTATCCTTATGAGTGCTCGGAACAAATTTCATCAAGAATGATCTCGATCGCCGCGCTGCGCGATGTGCTGACGGCGTTCAAATCCAAAGAAATGCCTTCGAAGGAAGAATTGGATAAGAATTTCGCAAAGGACATCGAAATCCTAAAAGGCCGCCAACGCGAAGATGGCAGCTTCGGTCTTTGGTCACGGGCGCGGGAACGCTACGAGTATCCGTTTTTGACGGTTCACGTCGCCCACGCGCTCGCTTTGGCGAAACAGAAAGGTTACAACGTGCCTCAGGAGATGCTCGATAAAACCAAACCCTATCTCAAGAACGTCGAGAAATATTACGACAAATGGTACAAGGAATATCCGCAGGTTCGTTGGACGATCTCGGCTTACACGCTTTATGTCCGCGATCTGATCGGCGATAAAGATGTCGTCAAAGCGAAAGCTATCTTGAAGGAAGCTGGCTTAGAAAAACTTCCGTTTGAAGCAATCGGGTGGATCCTTTCGGTTCTTGCCGGCGATAAAAATTCAACGGTCGAAGTTGACGCCATCAAACGCTTTTTGATGAACCGAACGACCGAAACTGCAGCCGCCGCAAATTTCGTGACCGATTACGGCGACGGCGGCTGGCTGATAATGTATTCAAACCGGCGCGCTGACGGCGTTTTGCTCGAAGCCTTGATCAAAGCCGAACCGAATAACGATCTGATTCCGAAGCTCGTCCGCGGCCTGCTCGATCATCGGACGAAAGGCGCGTGGTCAAACACGCAGGAAAACGTCTTTATTCTGCTGGCTTTGGATAAATATTTCAACGCTTTTGAAAAGGTCACGCCCGATTTCATCACCAAGATCTGGCTTGGCAACACATACGCCGGCGAGGAAATTTTCAAAGGCCGTTCGATTGATTCGAATATCCTGAATGTTCCGATGTCGTATTTGGTCGAACAGGGCGGAACTTCAAATCTGATTCTCGATAAACAAGGCGCGGGACGGCTTTATTATCGAATTGGTATGAAATACGCCCCGAAGAATCTGAAGCTCGCTCCAGCGGATTACGGATTCACGGTTCTGCGGAAATACGAAGCGGTTGACGCGGCCGACGATGTCAAACAAAATGCCGACGGCAGTTGGACCTTCAAAGCCGGCGCGCGTGTCCGCGTGCGTCTGACGATGGTTGCTCAGGCGCGGCGTTATCACGTTGCACTGGTTGATCCGTTACCGGCGGGCTTAGAGATCCTCAATCCCGAACTTGCGGTCAGCGAATCGGTTCCGGGCGATACGCAAAATACATCGGTGCTCGAATACGGCAGCCGAAGTTATGGCTACGGTTATTATTGGTGGCGTGCAAATTGGTTTGAACATCAAAACTTCCGCGACGAACGCGCCGAAGCCTTTACATCGCTGCTCTGGGAAGGCGTTTACAATTATTCGTATGTGACACGGGCAACCACGCCGGGACAATTCGTCGTGCCGCCCGCCAAAGCCGAAGAGATGTATCATCCCGAAACCTTCGGCCGGACGGGCACGGATTTCGTAAATGTCGAGTAATTTAACTGTAATCGGCAAGCGGCTCGAATATGACAGACAAAATATTTTGTCTGTCATATTCGCTTTTTTATGCTTGCAGCAATCGGCGTTAAAAATCTACTGCTCGCGTGTCGGGTTGTTATTGATAAACAGTTATCGGCGTCGCCCAGATATACGCCTCGATGCGGATGAACTTAATGCCGTTCTTGACCCATGTATTTTTCTCCGTGCCGTCCGTGGTGTAGTAATGTACATTGCCGCCGGTGGCGTCTTCGCAAGGCGCACGGAATTTGCCATCGTTCGGCATTTGGCAACCCAAATAGAGTCGGTAGAGCGGCGCGGTTTCGGGGGGTCGCGCCGCGGTTATTGGCTGATTCAAGTCGTAATTTAATTCACTTTTTGCTTGATCTCTGACTTCAGCATCTCAAACCAGTGCATTTTCGCTTTTGATTCTTTCCTCCAAAACTCAAGCTGCGAAAAGTTTGGTTCGGGTTTTCCATTGACAGCAAATGCCCGTTTTATAGTGGCGTTCAATTCGAGATCCCCTTGGGAGCTTCCCCCAGTTAGCCATTCGCGCAACTCATTGAAGTGTTGGGCGTAAGTGGTCCCCTCAGCCTTTGCCTTAGCATCCCAGTATTTAAAATCATTTGCCGTCGGCTCTCGCCCAAATGCGACCGCGTAGCCTTTATAGATCATTGCCTTCCGTTCGTTGGCCTTGGCTTGGGATTCGGGAAAGCCGCCGGGTTGATTCGCTGCCGGCAGCTTGCCGATCTCAGCTTTCAGCGACACGAACCAAAGTTTTTTCTGCCTCGATGTTTTCATCCACATTACCATCTCTGCAAAACTTGGCGCGGGTCTCCCGCTTTCCGCAAATGCCCGCTTTATCGTTGCGTTCAACTCGCCATTCCCTGGGGCAGTGTCGCCGTTTAGCCAACCGCGCAGCTCGTTAAAGAGCTGTAAGTCGGTCGTCTGCTCAGCCTTGGCCTTGCCGTCCCAGTATGTGATATCATTCGCCGTCGGCTCACGTCCAAATACAATGGCATAACCCAAATAGATCATTGCCTTGCGTGCGCTGGCGGTGTCCTTAGGTTCGGGAACGGTTTTTTTCTGCACCGGCTGCGTCCATATATAGGCCGTCGTGCCGATCAGCTTCATGCCATTATTCATGGCCGTGAATTTTTCTTCTCCGCTTGCCGTATAGTAGTGAACATCGCCGCCTGTCGCACTTAGACAAGGATTCCAACCGGAATCGGTGCCCTTGCACCCCAGGTACAGCCGATATAGATCCGTCGTGCCCGCGATCTTCTTGGGTGCAACATAGCCCGCAATGCCTTCGGCCGTCCATCCGCCGTTATTTATGGCGGCGTTAGCTTCCTCCATATTGGTGGTGTAAAGGTGGTTCGTTCCGCCAAACTGTGCTTTCACAAGCCGAAAAAGCTCAACGGTATCAGCAGTTTTCTTAGCCAGGATATAGCCGGTTATGCCGACATATTTCCATCCCTTATTTTTCTTTAGCGCCGCTGCCTCATCCGGATCGGCCGTGTAGAAATGATAGAAATCCTTCTGCAGCTCATAAAAATGGTGCAGCGGTCTCGAATTTGGGTCGACCTCGGCCCCCGCCGAGCTCACAAATGCGAGCGTTAGAGTTATAACAACTAAAATTAATTTTTTCATTTTTTTTCTCCTAATTCTTCTCCTAAATTTTAATTTCCAAGTTTTCCGGTTCGATTGCCGACAGCGACGCCGAACATATCAGCAGCGAACCATCCTTTGTTTCCTCAAAATGCAGTTGTCCGGCTTCGACCAGACGGTAAATTGTCCGCAGATTAACGCGGGCGAATTTTGCGGCTTCGTCAACCGACAGCATTTGTATTCCACACACCGCACATTTGGCAAAAAGCGCAGTTTGAACATCACTGCCGGCGACCGTTAAAATTTTTTCGGTCAAAATCGTAATTTGCGTTTGTCTGCGAATTTTCAAATTTTCCTCCGATAATTCTTTGCGGCGTTCAAAAAGCGTTGCAAAGATTTCATAGCTCACATATAATCACGCTACCCTTGTAGAGTCTTTAGGAGACTATTATTTTTTTCTCAGCGAATTCTCAGCGACTCCTGAGCGTCGGGTGTGGACGAGCAGAAACAGCACTTTTACGAGTTTGGCGAATATCGCATCGCGTTCGAAGACCGTCTGCTCCAGCGCGGCGCTGAATTAGTTTCGCTGCCGCCGAAAGCCGTCGAACTGCTTTTTGTGCTGCTCAAATCGGGCGGGCGCGTGTTGACCAAAGACGAATTGATGTCGCTGGTTTGGGCAGACAGCTTTGTCGAAGAATCGAATCTGACGCAAAACATTTTTCTGCTCAGAAAGATTTTGTCGAAGGGAAATTTATCGAAACGATTCCTCGACGCGGCTATCGTTTTACGGCGGACGTTAGAGAAACAAACGGAGAAATCTTTATCGCTGCACGCGAACAAACGCTGACTCGAATTTTGGTTGAGGAAGAAATCGAAATCAAAGACGAGCCGCAAAAAACCATTGTAGCCGAAACATTGCCGCCAGCCGTCATAACTACAAACCAACCGAGTAACGAAAACAATGCAAGTCAAAGCAACCGGCGCAAAAGCGCTTTAGTCGGTGGTTTGGCGGTTTTGCTCATTGTCACAGTTAGTTTCGGTTATTGGTTCTACGCCGTTCGTCAGGGAGACGCTGAACAGATAAATTCAATCGCAGTTTTGCCTTTTGTCAACGAAAGCGGAAACGCCCATGTCGAATACCTTTCTGACGGAATGACTGAAACGCTGATTAGCGGTCTTTCGCAGATTCCGAAATTGAAGGTGAAGGCGCGTTCCTCGGTCTTTCGTTACAAAGGTACGGAAGTTTCGCCGCAAACCGTCGGCGCGGATTTGAATGTGCAAGCCGTTTTGAACGGGCGCGTTGTCGAACGCGGCGACCAACTTACATTGTATTTGTCGTTGGTTGATGCACGGACGGGCAATCAGATTTGGGGCGAGCAATACAATCGCAAACTGACCGACCTCGTATCATTGCAGAGCGACATTGCGCGTGATGTTTCAAATAAATTAAAAACAAAACTGACGGGCGCGGACGAGCAGAGGCTGGTGAAAACCTACACCGCGAACGCCGAAGCCTATCAACTCTATCTTAAGGGACGTTATTTCTGGTATAAATTCAGCCCTGCCGATCATCAAAAAGCCTTCGAGTATTTCAATCAGGCGATAGCCAAAGATCCTAATTACGCGTTGGCTTACGTAGGCTTAGCCGACACTTACGGCGCTTCTTCCACAAACGGCTGGATACCGCCGAGAGAAGGATACCCCAAAGGAAAAACAGCCGCCAGGAAAGCTCTGGAAATAGACGAAACGCTGGCTCAGGCGCATACGAGTCTCGGAGGTTTGATTATGTTTTCCGACTTTGATTGGAAATCCGCCGAGCGGGAATACAAACGCGCGGAAGAACTTAATCCGAATTACGTGCTGACCTATGAGTTATACTCTTATCTTTTATCCGCGCTCGGGCGACCGGATGAAGCATTAGCAAAGGCTCAACGCGGTTTGGAAATCGATCCGTTAAATACCATTCTTAGCATGGATGTGGCAGGCGCGTATTATTTGGGGCGTCAATACGACCAGGCGCTCAAAGAGGTTCGGAAGGCGCAGGAAATCGAAATGGATCGTCCCGGATCGCATATTGCGCTTGGGGGCATTTACGATGTGAAAGGTATGTACCAAGAATCTATCCCAGAGTATCAAAAGGCGATCAATGCGTCGGAAAGGACTTCGACTATTTTGGGACTTCTCGGACATGTTTATGCCGTTTCGGGTAAAAGAAACCAAGCTCTGAAAATATCAAGTGAAATGAAGGAGATGTCTAAACAAAAATACGTCTTACCTTATGACCTGGCGATCCTTTATGTAGGATTAGGAGAAAAGGATAAAGCCTTAGAACAACTCAACTATGCTTACGAGGAGCAGTCCGGTTGGATAATCTACCTCAAGGTTGAACCGCTCTTTGATCCTTTGCGCTCAGACCCGCGATTCAAGAATTTGCTGAAACGGATGAAGCAGCCTGAGTGAATTTGAACAAAGGTAATAAAGACCTCAAAGCCCACACGAAGCTCGCCTGCGCGGGTCCGATGCAATTATTTTTCGTGTCGAACCTGGCGCGTGAATCGTCGGACGGAAAATATTTGTATTACAACAAAGCCGCTTATTTTACCGCCGGTTTGTTCCGGCAGCCAACCGGCGGCGGCGAGGAAGTGAAGATTTTCGATTTTATCCGGCTCCTGGCAATCGGCGATTGGGCTTTGACCGACAAAGCGTTTATTTCATTCACCGCTACGACGAGCAGGGCAAACCCGTGTCGCAGCCGTCAATCAATTTTTTTGATTTTGCCGCCGGACAAATCACGCAAATCGGCCCTCTGGCAAAAGACCCGTCAGATGACCCCGGATTGTCCGTTTCGCCCGATGGGAAATGGCTTTATTACAGCACCGCCGACACATTTAATTCGGATATTATGCTTGTCGAGAATTTTCGTTGAAGAATGCTATCTCAAAATCATTTATTGTAAAAACTCCGATATTTTGGCGACGGCGCAACATTTATTAAAACTTCAAATAATCAAAATTGCCTATACGACCACGCCCGGACAATTCGTCGTGCCGCCTGCCAAAGCCGAAGAAATGTATCACCCCGAAACCTTCGGACGCACGGGAACGGATTTTGTCAAGGTTGAGTAAAGCAAGTTGGCAGAAGGCACTTGGCAGAAGGCAGTTATAGATTTGAGATTTTAGCTGCGAACTGCCTTCTTCCTTCTGCCAACTGTTTTTCAAGGCTCGTCAGTCAGGGCGACGATGTCTTGCGTCGGACGGCTTCGGGCGACGACCAGTTGGTTGCCGTCGGGCGAAAAGGCGAAGTTGTTGGTGCGTTCGTTCGGGAATTCCAAAAATAACTTGCGCTCGCCGTCGAGCGGTTGTTTCCAGATTCCTTTGTAATCGTAGTCGAGATAGTAAAACGCTTTGCCGTCAGCCGTCCAACGCGGAAACGAACGGCTGATGCCGAAACATTTTTCGGGCGCGTCTGCTGTCGTTGGCGCGACGCAGGTTTGAAGAGGCTGTTTGCCGTAAGTCGAGAAAGCCATCTGTTTGTCGTCGGGCGAAATGCTTGCCGCGCCAGCCGGAACTATTTTGCTGAATTGCTCCGGCTTGCCGCCTTCAATCGAAATCTGCCACAACGTCGCCAAAGGTGTCCGGCGCATGTAAATCACAAAACGTCCGTCGGGTGTGAAGGACGGATGAAGTCCGTCATCTTCGCTCAATTGCATCGCATTTGCGCCGTCCGCGTCCATTCGCCAGATGTATGGAAGTCCGTCGCGCCTCGCTTGAAAGACAATGTAGCGTCCGTCGGGCGAAACAAAAGGCTGACTGCAAGAATCGTTTCCGGCGCAGTTTTGGGTAATCTGTATTTGATTTGCTCCGTCTGCGTCAATTTTCCGAATTTCCCATTTGCCGCCCGTGTTTGTCGCATATACGATTTTGCCGTCCGGTGTCCACGAAACGCCCGTTACGTCGGTCATCAGATTTCGACCGAACGTGATTTGTTTCGCTTGGCTCGAATCGCCGTCGGCGGGTAAAATCCATAAATTTCCGGGGTCTTCAAATTGAGTCGTGATAATGGTTTTCCCGTCCGCCGTAACCGACATCTCGAAATAATCACTCAAATCGTTGGTTACGCGCTGCCATATTCCGCTTGAAATCGTGTGTTTGTAAATTTGCCCTTCAGTTGATTGGTTGCCCATTATCACCAGCAGATTGTCGCCGTCGGGCAGCCACGCAACAGATTTCACCCAACGAAAGCTCGAATCGGTTTGAATCACCGAAATTTCTTCGCCATCGGCGACGCGGAAAATTCTGATATTCCAAATATCTTTTCCGTCGAGGGTGATTGTTCCCGTGCAGGCAATTTGACTGCCGTCGGGCGACCACGCAGTTGCTTGAGCCTTTCCAAACCACGCTCCTTCTTTGTTCGTAACGACTGTGCGTTCACCCGTGCCGTCCGTGTTGGCGATGATTATGGCGGACTCGCGTTTGCTGTTGACGCGGATAAAAGACAGTTGTTTGCCGTCGGGCGAAAGCGATAAATCAGACCAGACATCTTCGGTTATTTTTTGCTGAATTCCGCCGCCAAAGAGCGACATTTTGAAAACTTCAGTTTTCTTGTCTTTGAGCCAATTGGCAAAATAAATATGATTATCGTCGGGCGAAATTGCTTTCACGCTACGCTCGATAGCTTCCGCTTCGGGCAAAATTTTGACGTTACTGCCGGTCGCCGTATTTTTGAGCCAAAGCGCATTCTTTTTGTCGGTATAGACAATAAATTTCCCATCGGGAGAAACCTTTGCGCTCGTTACGTCGCCACTTTCCGAATGACGTTTGATTTTGAAAGTTTGAAACGGCACAATTGCGGCAGAATTTTTAACTTCCGGCGGATTTTGATTCGGAATAAATTGCTTGATGGCAAAAGCGATTGCGCCGAAAACCGCGACAATTGCAAGCGCGGGAATCAGCCAATTTCGCCACGTCCGGTTTTCGACGGTTTCTTCTTCGATGACGGTTTGCGTTTTGGTGTGCGTGGCGATGAATAGTTCGGTTTCGTTCGGATTTTTAAGTTCGCCGTTAAAACGATAACCGCGCCGCGAGAAATTTTCGATAAAAGGCTGTCCGTCGGCGCAATCTCCGAGCGTCTTGCGAAGCAGATAAATATTCTGCGTCAGATTCGATTCTTCGACAAACGAATCCGCCCACAAACGATTCATCAATTCATCTTTGCTAATCACTTCGCCGCGCCTCTCAACCAGCGCAACCAGCGTTTCGACAACCTTCGGTTTGAGCGCAATCGTCTTATCGCCGTGATAAAGCATCAGGTGCGCGGCATCGAGACGAAAATCTTCAAACTCGTAACTGCAATTATTTGTCGAATTAGACGTGGTGAGATTTTGTTGAGAAATAATTGAAGATTTGCTTAAAGACATTTTCCTGCCCTCCGAACTATCGTTTGGAACGACGGGCAAAAACTATTTCTTGTCCGCGATTATTTGGAAGTTAAATTATACGACTGAAATCAGGTTTGAGCAAAGATTTTATGAAAAGTATGCGAACAAAGCGAAAACGCACGGAAATTGTCAGCGAAACGAAAACACTAATAATTTTGAAAAATTCAAGTGTCGGCGCACGGCAAAGTTGGTGCGTGCATTGCGCGGCGGAAGTTTTTTGGATTGTGCGAGCGGAAATAAATCTGTTTGGCATATTCAATTTACCAAAGAGCGGCGAGTTTCATACAAACGGGGATCTTATTTGCTCTCGTTCGCTGATTGAGGAAGTAAAAAAAAGGGAGAAATAATGAGAAAAAGATTAATGGGAATAATGAGCACAAGGATAAAGAGTGGAAGTTTGTTGACGACGCTCTTAACGGTATGGTTGTTGTTTGTCGCCGGGAATGTTTTCGCGCAGTTTGATCCGGCGATTTATTACCGCATCACCGCCAAACACAGCGACAAATGTCTTGCCGTCGCCGACGGAATGCGCTCGCTCAGAAATGGCGACCGCGTCATTCAGTCGGGCTGTAACGATGCCGAGGACAATCAGAAATGGCAGGTCATAGCGGTCGGCGACGGTTATTATAAGATTCTTGCCAAGCACAGCGGGAAAGGTCTCAATGTGTTCGGCGGAACGATTTCGACCGGCAACGGCGTGCTGGTCCAGCAATGGGATTATGTCGGCGCCGACAATCAGAAATGGAAGATCGTCCCGACGGGCGACGGTTATCATACGATCATTGCCAAACACAGCGGGAAAGGATTGGAATTCAGCGGCGGAGTCGGGGCAATCGGAGACGGAGAGCAGGCGCAGCAATGGGATTATGTCGGCAACGATAATCAGAAATGGAGATTCACGCCGATCTCCGGCGGTCGGCGCGTAATGACCAGATTTGATCCGGTTACGAACGGCTTCCAATTCGACAATTCGTTCAAGAACGATGGAGGAGGCGGCTGGAAAACTGACGGTTTGTGCGGGGGGATGATGTACGCAGCCATGGATTACTTCATCTCCGGCGGGCGCATTTCTCGAATTGACTATCGTCCTTCAATCGGCACGATTCTCCAGACGTACCTTTATGAACGCCAGGTAATTCAGGTCGCGATCAATCTGGATCGATTCGAGAATATGATCCTCGGTTCGGGACCCGCAGCCGACAAAAAAAGTTACTTCGAGCGCGGGATTAAAGAGGACACACTGCGCGAACTTCGAACGAATATTGACCGCGGGACGCCGGTCGTCCTCGCCCTTCAGAATGCTGACAACGCTTTGGGTCATTCGGTGCTCGCCATCGGCTACGATATGGGGCGCTACCAGGGCGATCTCGGAGAGCACAAGGAAGACTTGAGCATCTTCGTTTATGATCCGAATCACCCGAGGCAGATCCGCATACTTACTCCCGATGTCGCGACGCAGCGCTACGTTTACCGGGCGGCAGACGGACAGGCTCCTGATCCTGACGCGAAATGGTTAACCTATTTTGCCGACACGCGGTATCGAGCCGCCACAGCCCCGACTATCCCAGAGCTTAATCTGGGCGGACCTGATGGACTTGTTCGCGAACTTCGTTTGACGCTAGTGACGGGCGGGGACGAACTCGTGGGGAATAACGACGAGGTGGAGA
>JANLTD010001268.1:0-5096 GCA_031362765.1 Acidobacteriota bacterium
AGTGTCAAAACTTATTCAAGCACCGGATTGGTCACCAGAACCGCCTACCGTTACAGAGTTCGCGCATACAACAGCGGCGGCTATTCGTTCTACACCAACATTGGCGCGGCAACAACTAAATAAATGAGCAGTGAACCATTAAAAAGGAGCAAAAATCATGTCAATAGAACAGATGATGCAGACCGTAATGGAAGATACTGTTTATCTTCCGCAGCCCAATCTAACACTGACCGTCAGCGAGCTTACGGAAGCGGAGACGAATGAAGTCATCGGATTTCTTTCCGAACGCCCCATCCACACGGTCATTATGATGGGAATGATCCGCGATAACGGATTATCAAGCGAACATAACCGCGGCATTTTCTACGGATGCCGTAATTCTGAAGGAAGATTAGAGGGCGTTGCCTTGATCGGTCACGCCACTCTGATCGAAACCCGCACCCGCAGTGCGATTCGGGAACTCGCGCTGGTTGCTCAGATCCATAGTCGTCTTCATATGTTTATGGCGGAGCAGGAAAAGGCGGAAATTTTCTGGAACACATATGCGGACGATGGACAACCGATGCGGATTGCCTGCCGCGAACTGCTCTTTGAAATGAAGAACGCTTTGGAAAGACACGGCAATGTCGAGGGTTTGCGTCCGGCAACGCTTGATGATCTTCATCTGGTCGCGCCGGCTCACGCGGCAATGGCGGAAGAAGAAAGCGGAATCAACCCGCTCGAAACCGACCGCGAGGGTTTTTTAGCCAGATGCAGCCGACGCATTAACCAAAATCGCGTCTGGGTCGTGGTGAAAGACGATGAACTTCTTTTCAAGGCGGATATTCAGGCCGAAACTCCCGAACTGATCTATCTTGAAGGCGTTTATGTTAGCCCGTCGGAACGCGGAAGCGGATTCGGCAGACGCTGTTTCACAAAATTATGCAGCTTGTTACTCGACCGGACACATTCGATCTGTGTATTGGCCAATGAAGAAAACGAAAAGGCGCACGCTTTTTACCGAATGTGCGGTTTCCGATGCGTCAGCCAATACGACACGATCTTTTTGAGAAAAGAATCGGTTCAGGCTGTTTGAAAATTTCAATTTTCAACTTTTCCAAAATGTCCGGATAATCTGTTTTCTTCCATTGCTGAGCGGCACAGTTATTGCTCACTTGAAAATTACTAAAATTTAAGAGAATTTTGCCCACGAAAGACACGAAAGATACGAAATCAAGTAGGGCTATTGCAAAGTCGCCAAAGGCGACAAACTTGCATAGCGTAGGGTGAAACCCCACGTTAGTTGACACCCGATTTCCGACGCGGCGAAGTTGAAAGTGTCGAACAAGCCGCGAAAGTGTTCGTCACCTTCGGCGACGCCGCATTTTTTACACTAAACGTAGGGTTTCACCCTACGCTATGAAAGTTCGTCATCTTCGATGACAAGAAAAATACCTACTTTGCAAGCGCCCCGCGAAATCAAGAAAAAAGTTTTGACAAAATTGCTTTTTTTCGATTTTTTCGTGTCTTTCGTAGGCAGATTTCTTGGTTTTCGAAACCTATGCAATTCTCAGACCGCTCAGTAATGATTTTCTTCATATCATTCAACTGAAAAAGGTCAGATCAAAAGAACGCTTCATTTTATTGAAGCGTTCTTTTTTTGTTACAGCAAAGCTAACCGAAATTTTTCAGTCTGTTTCCGGGAAGTAATTGGCAACGCAGATTCAATCAGGCATTTCTTTACAAATCGCTCTCTATAAACGAAAATCTACATTCAGGATCTTAAAATCAAAAAACAAAAGGGAGCAAACGAATGAAAGTTTCACGGCGTGATTTTGCAAAAATTATCGGAACGGCCGCGATTGGCGCGACGACGATTCCGGTATTGCGTGCAGATAAGGCGAGTAATGAAGAGGAAATTTTCCGGCAAAATGGTGCCGGAAAATTTCCGCAAGGGTTTTTGTGGGGAAGCGCGACGGCTTCGTATCAGGTTGAAGGTGCGTTCAATGAAGACGGCCGTAGCCCTTCAATCTGGGACACTTTTTCAAAAATGCCGGGCAAAACGGTGGACGGCGCAACCGGCGATGTTTCGACCGATCATTATCATCGTTACAAAGGCGATATTCAGTTGATGAAAGCACTCGGTGTGAAAACTTATCGTTTTTCGATCGCTTGGTCACGTGTTTTCCCTGATGGCACGGGCAAGCCGAATCCGAAGGGACTTGATTTTTATAACAAATTGGTGGACGAGCTTTTGAAAAATGGAATTCAGCCATTTGCAACGCTTTATCACTGGGATTTGCCGCAGATCTTACAGGATAAATACGGCGGTTGGGAATCGCGCGAAACGTCCGAAGCGTTTGCCAATTACGCGGGTTACACGGCGGAAAAGCTTTCGGATCGCGTCAAGAATTTCTTCACGATCAACGAATTCGGCGCGTTTGTCGAACTTGGTTACCGGATCGGGGTTCACGCGCCCGGATTGAAATTGCCGCCCGCACGGTTTAATCAAACGCGTCATCATTGCGTCCTTGGTCACGGTCTTGCGGTGCAGGCGATTCGCGCCAAGGCGAAAGCCGGAACAAGGATCGGACTCGCGGAAAATATGGCGATCTGCTGTCCCGTCATCGAAACCGCCGAACACATTAAAGCCGCCGAAGAAGCGGCGCGCCAGCTCAACGCGCAATATATGACCGTCATTCAGGAAGGCAAATATACCGATCTTTATTTGTCGAATTCCGGCAAAGACGCGCCGAAATTTACCGATGCGGATCTGAAAACGATCTCGTCGCCGCTCGATTTTGTCGGCCTCAATATTTACACGCCGACCTACGTTCGCGCTGACGGTTCGAAACAGGGTTTTGCGGTCGTGCCGAATCCGGCATCGTATCCGCATATGGCTTCTTCGTGGCTGACCATCGGTCCCGAAGCACTTTTCTGGGGACCGCGCCACGTCAACAAGATCTGGGGTGCGAAAGAAATTTACATCACCGAAAACGGCTGTTCATCGTCGGACATTCCGGCAGTTGACGGGAAAGTCTATGACACTGACCGCGTGATGTATCTGCGAAACTATCTGACCCATTTGCAGCGCGCCGCGAGCGAAGGCATTCCGGTCAAAGGATATTTTCTTTGGAGTTTGATGGATAATTTCGAATGGGCCGATGGTTACACCAACAGATTCGGTCTGCACCATGTAGATTACAAAACCCAGAAACGCACACCGAAATTAAGCGCGGATTTTTATAAAGAAGTAATTGCGCGAAACGGACTTGCTTGACAGACAATATTGGAAATAAAACAAATCTCCAAAAAGGTCGCCGAAAGTGACAGATTCAATAGCGGCAGGACGTACGATGTGCAATTCCTGCTGCTATTTCTGCCTATTTGACCAATTTCGCAAACGGCAGACGGCGCACGGTTTTGTAGATTTCGACATCGGTTTTATAGTCCTGATCTTTCGGTTTTCTGACCGGCTTTTTGCTGCGTAGATCGCGGTAACGGGTTTTTTGGCGGATGAGCTTTCCATTTTCGTTAAAATAAAGATCCCGCAACACGATCAGATCGCCGATAAATGTGCGCAGCTCGGAAGCGATCTTGGCGAGCGTTCCGTTTGCGCGAAAATAATAAAAATCATATTGCGCCCAATCGCCGGACGGGCTGAAAAGCGTGAAATTTGATTGAACGATCTTGCCGTTTTTTCGCCAATTATAGGCGATCGTGTAGGTTTCGTTCCTTTCCCGAAATTTTTCCAGAGCTTTTTCCGAAGCGAATTTTCGCCATTTATCTTTGGAATCATCGTTGTAATCGGAAATGTCGGCGAAAATCAGGTGCGGTTCTTTATATCTTCTAATGAAAGTCTCAAGCGATTTGGCATAGGTTTCAATCCGTTTGATTTCGGCTTTTTTGCTGGTTTGCGCAGAAATCGGCAAAGCCGAAAATGCGAGAAAAACGAAGAAAAATATCAATGCGCCGCGTTTTTTCATAATTTAAGTACTCCGTAAAATAAATTGCTTAGGAACGTGTAAATAATAACTTATAACGATCGTTTAGAGGCGGTCTTTGACCGCCAACCGACTAAATTTGACCAACGGCGGTCAAAGACACGCCTCTAAACGATGAATTAGTTTTTCTCACCGTTATAACTTATTTTTTACATATTCCTTAACAAAATTCTTCTTTGCGCCTTTGCGTCTTTGCGGGAAATTATTTCTTTGAATCTCGGTCAATATCGCGAAGAACGGTTCCCGCAAAGGTGCCAAGAAATACGCAAAGGCATTTTGAGGTGACCGGTTATTTAACCAATTTCGCAAACGGCAGACGGCGGACGGTTTTGTAAATATCGATGTCGGGTTGAAAGTATATGTCGGCAGGTTTTTTAATCGGCTTTTCGGTGGTTATATTGCGATAACGCACCGTTTGACGAATGAGTTTTCCTTTTACGTTGAAATAAAGGTCACGCAAAGTGATCAAACTGTCGCTCAGAAAACGTAATTCGGATTCGATCTTAGCAAGCGTTCCATCCGCCCGAAAATAATAAGAATCATACTGCGCCCAATCACCCGACGAGCTGAAAAGCGTGAAAGTTGATTGAATGATTTTACCGTTTTTCCGCCAATTATAAGCGATTGTGTAGGTTTCCCGCTTTTCGCGAAACTTTTCCAGAGTCTTTTCGGACGCAAATTTTCGCCATTTCGCCGATTTTTCGTTTTCATCTGAAATATCGGCAAAAATCAGGTGCGGTTTTTTATTTTTAATAAACGCATCGAGTGTTTTGACATAAGCATTGATGCGTTTGATCTCGGCTTTTTTGTTGGTTTGCCCGGAAATCGGCAGGACTGAAAATGCGAGAAAGACGAATAAAAATATTAATGCGCCGCGTTTTTTCATAATTTTGCCTCTGAGATAACCTGAGTTCGGGATAAGAATTGTTGCCCGCGGAAAACGCAGAAGGGCACGGAAAATAATAAATTTCTCATTACTGAGCGGCATAGTTTTTGCTTACTTGAAAATCTTGAAAATTATGAAATATTTTAAGATTTTTGCCCACGAAACACACGAAAGGGACGAAAACAAGAATAAAGATTTGGCAAAAATGATTTTTTTTCGTGTGTTTC
>JANLTD010001274.1:0-1650 GCA_031362765.1 Acidobacteriota bacterium
ACAAAAATCAAATGACGCGTTCCCCAAATCGAATAGGGCAAAATCCAGCTTGCAATAAACGCCAGCAAAATCGGTAGTTTCACAAAAATCAGCAAAAGGTATAAGGTTTGATTTTCAGCTTCGCTTTCACCTTGCCAGTAGATAAAATAGAACGTGAAAGCCGTAATTATTATCATCAAAAACGGGATTGTGATCACAAATATCGAATTCGGTCCGACATTACTTGGCGAACAATAAAATGGTTCGATCAAATTAAATAAAAAGATTGAAAGTTTCCCGACATTCGGTCGTTCGATCCAACCGATATTTTTTCCGAGATTTGAATTAATTTGCGTTGCCTTCCAAATCGCAAAAATCCACGGCACGAAACTTAGAATTAAGATGCCAAACATAATCAACGTTTGGCGAATCTTTATTCTTTGCAAAATAATGATCGCCGCAATTTCCGATAAAACAACCAGCCAGCCGAAATAATGCGTGTAAATCAGCAAAATATTGACCGCCGTAAGAATCCAGATATTTTTCCCCAATTGCAGAAAGCGCGTAAAAAGCCACATCGAAAAAAGCGCTAAACACAGCAACAGGCTATACATACGAACTTCTTGCGCGTATTTTATCAAACATCCGTTAACCGCTAAAAACAGTAACGCAAACGAAATTGCCGAATAATTCAACTTCAATCCACGGCATAAAAAAAAGAATGGAATTATCGTAATTATCGAAAAAAAGACGGGGAAAGATCTGAGCCAAAAAAGCGATTCGCCGCCGATTGAAATCCATATTTTTAGCAATACATAAAAAAGCGGCGGGTGGATCAAATCCTGCGCGACAAACCAAAAAAGATTTTGAACGTCCATTTCGGCGGCGTGAACACTGAATATTTCATCAAACCACAGACACGAATCCGTGAGATGCCAAAACCGTAAAGCAATAAAACAGGCGCAAACGACGGCGAGAATTATCGGCCATTTTTTGTCGTTTGATTTCATTTGTTTTTCAGTTTGTTTGGGAGGTCTTCTTTTCTAGAGTGTTATTCCGTCGCAGAGTTTGCCGCCGACACTCGTGTAAGCCAACTGCACTTCCTTGAATGTATGTGTCTGATTGCAGTATGCGAGACAACTGTCAAAAGGTTTTGAGTAAATATGAAGGCTCACGGCGCGGCTCTTAAACTCAGACAAATTGAGGACTTGATGGATCGGTTCTTCAAGCTCGACTTTGGCGGCGAGACAATCGGAGAGGTCAAATGTATCAGTTTCTTCGAGCCTGCACAAGCCTTTTTCCTCGTCAAATTCAACGGCCCGAAAATTTTGTCCGCGCAGCTTACCGACGGCAACCATCATCCAGCATCGTTGGCCGGCGTGATTATGGATGCGCGAGATCTGCCCTTCTTCCCAGCAAATCGCCATCATCTCGAAACGCTCATCTTTATAGATCAGATTGCGCGTATAAAACCGATCGCTCCAAAAAAAATAATTTGAAATCGTGTCAACATCAACCGGGTTTTCGGCCAAAAATTGATAAACATTGTCGCAGGTAAATTCCGCTTCGGAGATTGAACACAAACCGTCAATAAGTTTTTCGACAGAAACCATATCAAATCATTGAATCCTTTCTTTATTTGTAACGCCAATAAAAAATAGCAAAGTTACG
>JANLTD010000004.1:0-2084 GCA_031362765.1 Acidobacteriota bacterium
GGTGTATTCGAACTTATCTGATTCTCAAAGACAAAGCCGCAAGGTGGAACAACAACGAAGAAATTAAATCAATTCTGGCGGAGATCGAAGAAACGAACAAGGGAAATCAGGTCGGCAAATTCAGCGAAGAAGGTTTGGGTAAGCTTTTAGCTGCCGAATTTGACCGTCAAGAATTATCGTCGAAAGGTCTCAAATATGAACGGCTCGACCAATTGACGATAGATGTTTTGCTTGGTGTGGATTAGTCGTATTGCATCACGCGGAAAAAATCTGAAATATCGAATATAATTATTTTGCAATCGGTTAGGTCTTTGGGCTTTGGTTTTTGAAAGAAATTACCGATTGGCGATGAATTTCTCGCCAATCCGCATATGTTTCCGAAAACTTAATCGAAAATTATTGGGTTTTCATTGAATAAAACCAAAAAACCAAAAACCAAAAGCCAAAGACCCAATTAAAATTTTGTAATTATGAATAACGAAGTTGATAATTCGCCAAAATATGACGAGCGTCCGTGGGGTAGTTTCACGGTTTTGGACGAAGGCGCGGGTTTTAAGGTCAAACGCATCGAAGTTTTGGCGGGCAAGCGTCTGAGCTATCAAAAACACGCGCAGCGTGCCGAACATTGGTTTGTTGTGGAGGGGACGGCGAAAATTACTCTCGACGGCGAAGAAATCATCAAAAAAGCGGGCGAAGCGATTGATATTCCGATCGGTGCGGCGCATCGTGTCGAAAATCCGGGCGGGCAATTATTGGTTTTTATCGAAGTTCAGCAGGGGAGTTATCTCGGCGAAGACGACATTGTGCGCCTTCAGGACGATTTCGGACGCTCGGAAATATTGGCGGAAATCGAGGTCGAAAGCTTCAAAATTGAAATGGATTGACGACGAAAAAAATGATTTGGCAGCTTTTTTATCTACGTTCCGACAGGATAAATTGATTGTATTTTGATGCGATTTTGTCTGAGAATTCCAATAAATCAATTTAGTATATTGCCAGATTTCCATTTCCATTTTAAGATAAGGATAAATTATGGTTAGACGAATAAACCTCAAAAGAGCTAATGTTGCACGGTCAAATACGATCCGTGATATTAATCGTCAGATCATACTTAACTATGTTCGTGAAGAAGGGCCAATTTCGCGGGCGGACATTGCTAAAATCACGGCTCTGCAGCGCTCGACGGTTTCGTTGATCGTCGAGGGATTATTAACGACGGGATTGATCGAAGAGGTCTATGGTGAATCTTCGGGCGGCCGCCCACCACAATTGCTTTCCCTCAAAACCTCGCACGCGGTCGCGATCGGGGTTGATCTGGGCAAGAAAACGACGATCGTGGCAACGGCCGATTTAAGCGGGCGGCTACTTGAGCAGGAAGAATTTCCGACCGACAAAGATTTCGATAAAACAATTGAACGTGTGATCGAGATCGCCAATCGTTTTATTCTGAAAAACAGCGGCTCGATCGAAGGAATCGGAATCAGCCTGCCCGGAATGGTTGAATCCTGGACGGGCGACGTCCTCTTGATTCCGCATCTCGACTGGCACCGTCCGAAAGTTGCCGAAAGTGTTCAGCAGGGAACCGGATTGCCGGTCAAAATTGAAAACGATGCCAATGCGGCCGCGCTGGCTGAACTTTGGTTTGGTCGTCCTGAAATCAACAACGTTCGCGATTTTATTTTGGTCTGCATCACTAACGGCATCGGCACCGGCGTTGTTTTCGACGGGCAGCTTTATCGCGGCAAAGGCGGTGTCGCGGGCGAATTCGGGCATATGACGATCGGCAGCGATGCGCCGATCGCCTGTGCGGCGGGAAGTTATGATTGCTGGGAGGCATTTGCTTCGGAACGTGCGGCACTGGCGCGTTATGCCAATTTGTCGCAGAATCAAAACGGAAGCCGGAAAATAACGTTTGCCGAGCTCGTTGACCTTGCCCTCGACGGCGATAAAAAAGCGATCGCGGTATTAAAAGAAACGGCGCATTATATCGGAATCGGAATTTCTAATCTTATTCAGGGATTATCGCCCGAAGTAACGGTGGTGACCGGAACGATCGTCCGTGCCTGGAAACTGGTCGCCGATGA
>JANLTD010000020.1:0-1575 GCA_031362765.1 Acidobacteriota bacterium
CTGCCAACTGCCGCTGCCTACTGCCTACTTTTATAGCTGCTGCCAACTTATTGCAAATGAAGACAGACGTGAAAAAACTACGCCTTGGTAATGTGATCCTGCATCGGCGGGTTTCTTTTGCTTTATGGCTGATCCATTTTATATTCGGTGTCGGCATTAGTATTTTTTTTAGAAAGATCGAGCTTTACAATTACGAAAATCTGCCGAAAACAAGCGGTTTGATCTTTGTCAGCAATCATCCCAATGCTTTGATCGATCCCGCACTTTTGTTTATTGCGCTGCCGCGTAAATTGGCCTTTCTTGCCAAATCAACGCTCTTTAAGATGCCTCTCATCGGCTATTTGATTCGTACGGTCGGCGCGCTTCCGCTCTATCGTCAGCAGGATTCGGGCGCGGATGTTTCCAAAAATCAGGAAACTTTCGCTGTCGCGCGCGAACTACTCAAAAAAGGCGGTGCGATCGCGATTTTTCCCGAAGGCGTTTCGCACGATAAGCCGCAGCTTCAACCGTTAAAAACGGGTGCGGCGCGAATTGCGCTTGGCACGGTTTCGGTCGGTAAGAATCCTTCGTCGCTCGATCTGCGGATCGTTCCGGTCGGACTTTATTACACCAATAAGACAACTTTTCGGAGCGAGGCGCTGCTTCATTTCGGTACGCCTTTTCCGGTTTTGCCGGTTGAATTAGGTGAAGACGGTCAACCGCCGCGCGAAGCCGTCCGGGAATTGACCGAGAAAATCGAAAAATCTCTGCGCGAAGTGACATTAAATGCTGAATCCGACGCGGAAATCGCCGTTGCGCGAATTGCCGAAGAAGTTTTTACGTCAACTACTCCGCACGAGGAAAATCTGGCGGAAAGATTGGAATTTTTGCAGAAATTCGTCGCCGAACCGCCGGGCGAGACGGATGCAAAACTCGAAAAAAGGCTGGCTGAATATAATAAAAAACTCGACCAACTCGGCATCGAATCGGAGTTTCTCGCACTTGCCGGGTATTCAAAGAGATTTGTCTTAAAACACGCTTTGCGGCGTTCGTGGCATTTGATCTTGCTTGCGCCGCTCGCCATCTTCGGCACGGTTTTACATTTTCCTGCCTATCAATTCGGTAAATTTTTGGCTTATCTGGAAATCAAAAAAGGTTATTTTGATATGGCTTCGACCGTCAAATTTTTGGCAGCGATAGTTTTGATGCCTTTGACTTGGCTGATTTTTGCGGGTGTCTTAGATTTCTATTTCGGCTGGCTGATCGCTTTGCTTTCGATCCCGCTTTCATTTTTGGGCGGCTACGTTGCTCTGCGCTCCGTTGAAGAAATCGGGGACCTCAGCGGCTGGCTCAAAGCGATCTCACTATTTTTTCTCAAACGCGAGAAGTTTTTGAGATTACTGGCAGAAAGACGCAGTCTCTTTGAGAAACTTAACAAATCGGAAAAGTGAAAATGTGAAAATGTGAAAAAGGGGAAAGGTAAAAAGTGAAAAAGTGAAAAAGTTTGATCGCAAATTATCAACTAAACTTTTTCACTTTTTCACTTTTTCACTTTTTCACTTTTAGCCTTTTTCACTTTAAAAGCGAACTTTTTGT
>JANLTD010000139.1:0-1784 GCA_031362765.1 Acidobacteriota bacterium
TCAAAAAGAAATAGGACGCGGATGAACACTGATTTGGCGGATTTACGCGGATTTCTAAAAAAATCCGCGTAAATCCGCTTAATCCGCGTTCATCCGCGTCCCATTTTTGACTCTTTTTACCATGAATTTTGAGTTTGCAGACAACTTTTCAGTTGATCAATATTCAACCCCTGATTCGCATTATTACTGACCCATTACTTCAGAACCTTATTTTTTTCTTGCCAGATAATACACCCAATGCGATACGGTGTCGCGCTCAACCAGCTTTCCTTCACAGTTGTAGGCTTCAACATCGAAGAAACCGTTGTTGGTCAATTGTTCGACTTGTTTTTCAATGTTGATGTAATAAACAAGCATCGAAAATCGGTGGTCGCCGTCATTTACAACGGCGTAATCGTCCGTTTGAATTTCGTTTCTACTCATTTTGAAATGAGTAGGCAGGTGATAGAGACAATACAGACAAAATTTCAAGAAACTCGTGCTGTATTCGATCTTTCGTTGCCAGGGAAGTTTATTAAAATATTGATAATCCCGGTTATGGGATGAAAACATAAAAATCCCGTCTTTTTTCAGCACCCGATAAATCTCTCTAAGGGCTTTGAACCGGTCCTCGTTTGAAACGCAGTCAAGACCGTTAAAAGAAAAAAGAATAAAATCAAAGGTTTCGTCATCAAAATCCGTTAAGTTTCTGGCATCGCCGCATAAAATCCGCGCGTCGGGATATTTTTCGCCTGTTTCTTTGGCAAATTCGGCAATGTAATCAACGCCCGTGTAATCGTTGCTGATTTGCAAAAGATGTCCGGTCGTTCGGCCGCCGCCGATTCCGAGGTCGAGTATTTTTGAATCTTTAATTTCCGGAAGCAATTTTTCAAACAAAATCTTTTCGGGTTCAAAAAGAATCTCGAGATTTTGATAATAGGCAAGCACATCGGCTCTTGCGTAGGCGGTTTTATTCGCAAAATTTAACGAAAGCTGGTTTTCCATAATTTTTCTTAAATTGATCAGATATATCAGATTAGGTCTTTGGTATTTGGTTTTATTCAAGTTAAACCCGTTGATTTTCAATCAAGACTCTAAAAAACCACCAAAAAGTGAGAAGTCCAACACCAATTCGGCAATTTCTTTCAAAAACCCAAAAACTAAAGACCAAAGACCGAAGACCTAAACAATTACGATTAAATACTCAATCTGAGCGCGGCGACTTTTGGCGAATAAACGCCCTTTATTCCGCGGGTTGATTCTTCACAAAGACTGATTCTGCCGAGCGCAAGCAGATCGGCACCTTGCCCGTTGATTCTTTTTTCGGTCGTCACGGCGACCTTATATCCGGCATTTGCGATTGTTTGCCGGATCTTCGCGTTATATTCACCGTTTGGATAAGCAAACGAAACTACCTGTCGGTTTAATTGCTCTTCGAGCTCCTTTTTGCTCGAAATAATTTCGTTTTCGATCGCCGATTCATCTTCGAGCGGCAAAACGACGTGATTCGCGGTGTGACCGCCGAAACTGATTCCTTTGCGCGCCATTTCGCGGATCGTTTCCCAATCCAAAAGCCCGTATTCACGCGGATAATCGCCAAAATCGCCGAGTTCGCTTTCCAATTCGACAATGACTTTTTCGCGCAGCTCGTGCGGCAAATAAACCATCGCTTCCGTTAAGCGCAATCGATTGCGCGAAGCGGCAAATTCTCGCGCCGTTTGGCTTTTCAACCCGGCCCGGATCAATGCGTCCGCGATTGGAACTGATCTTTCAAAGACCTGTTTCAAAAGCCAAAAAAGACGGTC
>JANLTD010000170.1:0-7822 GCA_031362765.1 Acidobacteriota bacterium
CCTTCTTGCCTCACCCAGTTTGTTTCATTCGACCAGATTATCTTTTTACCATCGCTTGAGAGAGTTCCGGTTATTCTCCAATCGGCGGCGTTGATCTTATTGCCGTTAATGGAACCTTTCGAAACGCTGGTTGAGACGCCGTCGCCATTGTCAATGGTCAGAACCGAGCCATTTTGTGTGATCGTACCCAGATTTTTGGCAGCGGCGCCGTCTTTGAAATAACCATTCCATTTTCCGGAGACTTTCTGGGTATTTTGACGATTGTAAGTCTCATTGAGGAATTTAAATCCCGTGATACGGCCGCCAGTGACGATCAGTTTGAACTCGCGCCCGCCTTGCCCGTAGTATGGACTATCAGTGTCGGTGAGCAGTTGCCGGTTTTTAAGATCCGGGGTCAATTTCCAACTTACCCCCTCCTTGTTTGTCCAGCGCAGATTGCCGCCATCCTGTGTGATCGAACCAATGTGCCAGTTGTTTTCAACCGGATCGCGTTGATAGGTACCAACGACCATCGCCAGGGTGACTTCTTGCCGGGTTTTACAAATTTGGATAGCGCGCGTCCAATCATCGAGTTTGTTTATTTCAGATATAAAACACGCGATCGGAGTCGCGGAATTAGTCGTTCCTTCGCAAAGATTGCGAAGATTAGCCGCGTCCCAGGTGGTCGAAGTTCCGGCTTTATTCCAGGCCACTTTACCCTGCGCCATGTCAAAGCATTGCTGTTCCGCCTTTGTGTAAGATTGCGCATTGACTGCTCCGTGAATAAAAAGTAAAGCTAAAACGGGTAAGACAAATTTCATCACCCCATGGGCGGTAATTGTCTTAAACGATCGGCGCGTTACCTTTTTCGCCGGGGGCATCCAATTACCGGATCGGAGCGGCCGATAAAACTCTATTAAACTTGTTGCATAAAAACTCATTTTGGTTGTTGCCATAATTTTATTGATCAATTTCAGCTTTCATTAAAGAACCTGACACCCCTTCATTTTCCAATTTGAAATACTATGGGGCAGAAAGATGATCGGCACGAGTCGGCGAACGCGCATTTTTGCCATTTCAAGTTGTTTCGCTCGCCATTTCACGCAAAGCGACTCCGGCCAAATTTCCCGGCAGGACACGTTCATAAGAGATTATTTGAAATAACTATCCACGAAGTTCAAGAAGGAAAGACGAAGATTTTTTTCTTTTTTTGACATATTTATCGCCCTATGTCGGTTCAGTTTTAATCAATCGGAAACTTTTTTCTTTCCTTCGTGAAATCTTCGTGAAACGTCGTGGATAATTTCTTTATTTAAAATGATGTCTATTTAACATTCAATTGCCATAAATGCGGGGATTTACTTTTTACAGAAAAATTTGCCTCAATAACGGGTAACTCTTGTATTTCAAATCAATTTCTGCAGATTGTCAATCTATGTGACAGAAAATTCCGACACCGCAGGGCTTATTCAAAGTAGCCAAAGGCGAAGAATGAATTATCAGCTATCAGCTATCAGCTATGCAGATGGGCATAAGTTTTGCGACATTTTGTTCTTCGCTCAGGGCGTCAACGCTTCAGCGTGTTTCCGCCAGCGAAATGCGGCGGAAAGCCGCCTCAAGGCGGGACTCAGAACCTTTACCAAATACCTCGGAATTTAATTTACGCACTGCTTATCAGTTATTCCGAAAAGTAACCGTTTATCTTCGGAATAACTGACAGCCGATAGCTGATAATTTCAAATAAAATAACGCGAGTGTTTTTATTCATGCCTATTTTGAATAAACACTGTCCGACACCGAAACTCTTTTAGCTAAACAATTACCATTGTTTTCTTTGTAATTGGTCAGCAGCCGTTAATCTATTCGGAAGAAAAGTTTTAGAACAAACCGCTTTCGTCAAATCCTTCAAAACTGCCTCCGCACTGTTGAGATTTGCGGCCTCAACAATGCAAACTGTTGTCTGAATCGTGAAAATGACGACCTCAATGATAAAAACTATTGGTTTATTCCGGGGAAATTTAGCGGTCGTCGATGACATCGGCCCAGACTTCTTCTTCGTCTTCCGATTCAAATTCTTCATATATGGCATCAATAAAGTCGGTTTGCTCGGTGATCTGTTGTTCGGCTTCTTTGAGGCGCGCTGTCAAGTGTTTGCAATGCTGTTCGAGTTCGCGAAGGCGTCTTTTTCGCGTACGGTCAATGCGTTCGAGGTATGCCAGATAGAAAAATTGCAGACCCGCGACTCCCGCCAGACTTAAGGAAAGACATATTAACCCGTATAGCAACATTTCTTGATCTCGGATTTGGGATTTGGGATTTGGGATTGTTTAAAATACCGCGAACGTCATTGAAGCTGATCAATTTGCGGCGTAACCCAATCCGAAATCCGAAATCACAAATCGTAAATTGAATGATACTCATGACCAACGCGACAGGAAAAGTAAAAATTTAAGAAAAAGCAAAAAGGAGAAAAAAATGTACGAAGATATTAGCGATTCCAACCCGACGCCGCCGCGACTTGACCGCCGCGAGTTTTTTGTAACGTCAATTTTCGCGGCCGGCCTTTTTGCCGCCGCTGTCCAGCCGATCTCGGCGCAAACAAAGATCACGACCGACAATACGGGTTTGATCGAAGGCGAAGTAAAAATTCCCGTATCGGACGGCGAAATCCCCGCGTATCGCGCGATGCCTGATGCGAAAGGCAAAAAGTTTCCGGTCGTGATGGTGATTCACGAGATATTCGGCGTTCACGAGTGGATTCAGGACGTTTGCCGCCGTTTCGCAAAGCTTGGCTATATGGCGGTCGCCCCCGCGCTCTATGCACGGCAGGGCGATGTCAAGACGATCAAAGAGATCCGCGAACTTCAGCGCGATATCTTCTCGAAAATTCCCGATGCGCAGGCGATGACCGATCTCGATTCGACCGTTGCGTGGGCAAAAAAGAACAGCGGCAATACGAAAAAGCTCTCGATCACCGGTTTTTGCTGGGGCGGACGCATGGTTTGGCTCTATTCGGCGCATAACCCGAAGGTTGATGCCGGCGCGGCTTGGTATGGTCGGCTGGTGCCGAATGCGACTGCCGCGAAAAATCCGGTTCAGACGACGATGCCGATTGATATTGCCAAAACCTTGAAAGTTCCGGTGATCGGATTTTACGGCGGATTGGATCAGGGCATTCCGCTCGATTCGGTGCAGCGTATGCAGGACGAACTGAAGAAAGGTAAATCGAAATCCGAGATCGTTGTTTATGCAAATGCGCAACACGGTTTTCATGCCGATTATCGCCCTAGTTTCAACAAAGAATCATCGGAAGAAGCGTGGCAGAAATTGCAGGCCTGGTTTAAGAAAAACGGCGCGATTTAAAAATGAAAAAAGTTTTGTAATAAGACTTTTTAAAGAAAACGAGAATTCTAAAAGGTTTTTAGCGCAAAGGCGTGGGTGGCGCGGGTGACGCAAAGGTTAAAATAATTTTTAGAATCTCTTCGCTGCTTTGCTGCGTTGCGTTAAAGAATTATAACTATGACAAACGGAAATTTACAACTCATTTATACGCTCCTCTGCGACGACGTGCGGATCGAGATGGGCAACAAGATCTCGCTGATGGGCATTTTTCAAAATATAATGGTCGAGAAACTGCCGATCTCTCTGATAAAATTTGCGGTCGTCAATCATTGGCGCGGTGCGGGTAATCATCAAACCGAAGTCAGAATTCTCTCACCGAGCAAAAACCAACTGGTCGTCACCTCACAGCCGACAAGTATCGAACTCGCGCCCGGCGGTTTTACCGATAATGTTTCGTTTTTTGTCAATGTTGTCTTTCCGTCGGCGGGAACTTATTGGGTGCAGACTCTGGCGGATGCACGCCTGCTCGAAGAATTTCCGCTGATCGTCACCGATGTCGGCAATATGGAAACGATGCAGCCGACCGAACAGATTTCTGAAACGATCAATTAAAGGTAAAAGTGAAAAGGTAAAAGGTAAAACATTAAGAATGCCGTGCTTGACTGTTCAATTCAAATAAGACATTTTTTTGCCCTTTTACCTTTTACCTTTTACCTTTTACCTTTTTTGTTCTTTCGGTAAGTTCAGCGTGATCGCCAACCGATAAACACCGGCACTTTGAACGGAAACTTCTTTTGAATCGCTGACACCTTTGAACGATGCCGTCACGCGAAATTTCGCGCTGCCGTCGGGCTGGCGAAACGTAAATTCGCCGCTGACATTGGTATAGCCGTTGCCGAGTTTTTTCGTCGAGCCGTCGGAATTTACCTTTTCAATCTCGATCTTTGCACCCGTAATACTGCGTCCGTCCTGATTATAGACGCTGCCGTTGATCAAAACGAGCGATCCCTGGTCAACCATCAAAATTAAGCGGTCGCCTAAATCTTCAGTTTTTTTCTTTTTGATCTCGACGTTGTATTTGACGCCTGCGCTGTAGCCTGATTTTTCAAAGACGAAATTATAAACGCCGGGTTCAAGCCCCGACATCTCGAAACTTCCTTTCGCGTCGGATTTGACCGATTTCACGTCCTGACCTTTGAGCCGTGCGGTGACGGTCGCGCTGCTGATGCCGTCGCCTTTGATGGTGCGGATCTTTCCCTTTGCGCCGCCCGTTTCCTGTGCGATTGCCGCCGCGGTCAAAAACACGAATAAAGTTAAGAAAAAAGCTACATTCCTGAAAATCTTCATAAAAATCTATGCGTTTGCAATTTCGGATTTGATTTCATTGCGAAATTCGTTTGCAACATCATTGATGATATTTTCCAGCGTTCGGGTTGGCTGAAAGCCGATCAGAAGTTTTGCTTTATCAAGACAAGGAACACGCCGCTGCATATCTTCAAAGCCGTCGCCGTATGCTTCCGAGTACGGAATGAACTGAATCTTGCTCTGGCTATTGGTCATCACAATGGCTTTTTCCGCCAGAGCTTTGATCGTTATTTCTTCAGGATTGCCGATATTGATGACCTTTCCGAAACACTCCGGCGTTTCAAGCAATTTCGCCAAAGCCCCAACTACATCGAGAACATGTCCGAAACATCGCGACTGACTCCCGTCACCGTGAACCGGGATCGGTTCGTTCTTTAAGGCGGCTTTGATAAAACGCGGGACGACCATGCCGTATTGTCCCGTTTGTCTTGGACCGACCGTATTAAAAAGTCTGACAACAACGACCGGCAGACGCGATTCCTTCCAATGCGCAAGCGCGAGAAATTCGTCCAGTTCTTTCGCGCAGGCATACGCCCAACGATGTTTCGAGGTCGAACCTTTCAAAATATCGTCGTCTTCGCGAAACGGCACGCTCGTTCCTTTTCCGTAAACTTCCGAGGTCGAAGGAATCAGCACGCGCTTGCGGTAACGCGCGCAAAACCCGAGAACAATGTCGGTTCCGCGAAAGATAGTTTCGATCGTTTCGACCGGTCGTTCCATGATCAGGCGTACGCCGACCGCGCTTGCCATATGGAAAACTCGGTCCGATTCGCGCACCAATTCTTCCATTAATCTGACGTTCAAAACCGTGTCAATGATCAGCCGAAAGCCTTCGCGGCCTTCGAGATGTTCGACATTCGAGTAGCGTCCGGTCGAAAGATTATCAATGATCGTTATTTCGTGGCCTTCGCCGTGCAATTTGTCCGCTAAGTGCGAGCCGACAAAACCGGCGCCGCCTGTAATTAATATTTTCATAAACTATTTGTTTTCGAGGTTTTCGATCCTTTTCAGTTGTGATTTTGAGGCTTCGTTAAGTTCTTTAGATGAAACCCTTAACTCAGCAATATCAGTCTCGTTTCGAATTTGAGCGTCAATTAAGGCATTGAGTTTGAAATTAAAATCTTCCCGAGAGACTTCCATTGCTTTATAAAAATCGCTCAACTTTTTATCGTGTCCATCAATTCTGTCTTCGTGTCTGACAACTAATTCTTTCATCAGCAAAATTGCTTCTTCGATCTTTTTGAATCGCTCTTCGTTCTCCATTTTCGCTCCTAAATTTTTGCAGTTTTATTGTCCGACGTTTTGATTCGTTCCGCAAAGTAGGCGACCGTCTTTTTCAAGCCGTCGGCGAGCGGAATCGTGGGCGACCAGCCCAGTAATTCTTTGGCCCGCGTAATGTTCGGTTGCCGCTGTTTCGGGTCGTCCTGCGGCAGCGGCATATTCGTGATCCGGGTTTCCCGGCCGACTGCCTTAGCAACTTCCAGCGCCAGTTCATTCATTGTAAATTCGCCCGGATTACCGATATTGACCGGCAGATGAATATCTTCGGCTTCGATGTTCATCAAACGGATAAAACCCTCGACAAGGTCGTCAACATAACAAAAAGATCGCGTTTGCTCGCCCGTGCCGTAGATCGTCAGATCTTCGCCGCGCAGTGCCTGGACGATAAAATTAGAAACAACGCGGCCGTCGTTTTCAAGCATTTTCGGCCCATAAGTGTTAAAGATCCGCACTATTCGCGTGTCAACATTGTTCTGCCGATGATAATCCATAAACAATGTTTCAGCGACCCGCTTACCTTCGTCATAACATGAACGCAAACCGATGCAGTTGACGTTGCCGAAATAATCTTCGGTCTGCGGATGAACCAGCGGGTCGCCGTAAACTTCCGAAGTCGAAGCTTGGAAAATTCTGGCATTGACGCGTTTTGCCAAACCGAGCATATTAATCGCGCCCATCACACTCGTTTTGACGGTTTTGACCGGATTGTATTGGTAATGAACCGGCGACGCCGGGCACGCCAGATTATAGATCTGATCGACCTCGAGAAAGATCGGTTCGGTCACATCGTGCCGGATCAGTTCAAAAAGATGATTGTCCATCAGATGCAGAATATTTTCCTTTCTGCCCGTGAAAAAATTATCGAGACAAATAACTTCGTTGCCTTCGTTCAAAAGTCTTTCGCAAAGATGCGAGCCGATAAAGCCCGCGCCGCCGGTGATTAAAATTCTTTTCATAAATTTTCTGTATCAAAAACCCAATCTGCTACTATAACCCGAGCCGGCAACATTTGGAATGAGGCTCGCGTGATTTGGCTCGGCGGCAGTTAATGCCTGAGTGACTATTTCACCTGAAAACTCGCCGCGCGCGCCTTGCAGGATCGCTTCACATTTCATCCACTGGCTGACCTTTGCCGAAACATCGGTCGAACCGCCGTTTCCGGCTCCGCCGTAGTTGTGCAGAATTTGTGTTTTCGAAGATCTTGGAAAACATTTTCGCAAATAACGCAAGTAATCAACCGACGCGTTGACCGATATTTGCGGATTGCTGACAATCAATTCGGGCGTGTATTTCATCCGTTTTTCCGGGTAGAGCGCGTTCATTATGCCGAGAGTCGTGCGTTCGATTTGTCCGAATCCGGCGGCGTGCTGCTTTAGGTCTTCGCCTTTATCGCCCTTTTGCCACCAGTTTTGAAACATGCTTTCTTCCCAAAACAAACCGATCATCAGTTCGTTTGAAAATTCAACGCGGGTTTCAAGCGTATTGCCGTATTCGAGCAAATTCCAAACTTGCGCAAATGTATAGCCGTGTTCCGAAGTCCAAGTATATCCTTTCCAATCTTTTTTTGGCATTTTGTTTTTTTCCTAACTAAAAGTATCAATTTTTCTGATGTTTTTCAAAAGCCGTAAAAAATCTCTGAGCGGTTTTAGGATTCAGAGTTTTTCTTTTTGTTACTGTGCAAGCGTTACGTCAAACCTAAGAAATCAGCTATCGAAGATGGCGAAAGCGTCGAGCCACGTGCGTGAGCACGAGGATATGATCCGAAATATTTGTTAAAGCTATCGAATGATTGCGGTAACTATTTTGGTCTTTTGCTTTTGGTCTTTTGTTTTTGGTTTTTTAAATGGAAAACCGC
>JANLTD010000126.1:0-2600 GCA_031362765.1 Acidobacteriota bacterium
TAAACCATTACCAAGACTATTCTGCAAATTTGAGTTTTAACAAGAAATCATAAATCTGAATTTCTCCATTTGTTCCTAGTTTGGCTTTCTCGCCTTTTCTAATTATCTTACCGGAAACGATTGTTGGATTTTTATTTAAGGCTGTGACCCATACGTCTCCATTTTCTTCAAGATTAATTTCGGTATGAATACGAGCTATAAAACGATTATCAGTTTGCAAACGAATGTTAGCAACATTTTCTCCATCATCACGCCCGACCGTGTTTATTCTAAGAATTATTGGAAAGTCATTCAACTTCTTGCCACTTTGCCAAATTTCAATACGATAAAGTATGCCAAAGTTGTTTTCAATGTCTTCGATAGTGCCTTGATCTTCAATTGTCGAATCATTATTAATTTTTCCGTCATCATCAAATGACTTTCTAATGGTTTCAACATTTTCGATAGTTTTTTCCGTATCCTCAGATATAGCACTAACTTCAATTTCATCGCTTTCTAAGGCCGCATTAACAGTTACCCGAACTTCTGTTTTTTTTTGAGGTTAATTGAAGAGTTCCTGCCATTTCTTTTGCCCGATCATTAATTATGACAGATAATCCGTCTTCAAAAAATTTGCGCTTTTCGTAACTAAGATTTCTATCAGCTTCCTGACTTAAAAACACAATAAATTTCTCAGGTATAAATGCCTTATTTGTAGCCGATATTCGAGTAATTTCTTTTTTTAGAAGTTCTTCAATGGAATCAATGAGTCTTTGCAGGAAATCTTCCGATTCGGACTTCATTTTCTGTGTTTTTTCGAAGTGTTCAGGAATTTCATCTTTATCTTCGTTATCAATCCAACGACGAATCTTTTCCCATCTTTCGCCAAAATTTGACATTTGTTTTCCTACTTTTTTGAATTTTGATTAAATAACAATGCAGATATTACCTCAATTATGAAAAAATTTGAAGTATCTTTTTACTTTCAATACATTGTGTGAAATGACGATATTCTAAATTATCAATTATGTCTTAAAAAATAAGCCTATTCAGCCATTATTTCGAGTATTTTTTCAATTTCAGGCTTTAGTTTCGTAATATCTTGCGATGCGGTTTGCCAGATTGTTTCAAGATTCAGGCGAAAATAATGATGAGCGATTTTATCGCGCATTCGCATAATGTCACGCCATTCGATTTGCGGGTTATTTTCGCGGGTTTCTTCGCTTAGATTTTTTGACGCTTCGCCGATAATTTCGATGTTTCGGACAAGCGCGTCTTGTAACATTGCATTGTTTTTGAAATCTTCTTCGGTTACGCCGTTAAGCTATTCTTCTATCTTTCGGCAACATTCTGCAATATCATAAACATAGAGTTTGTCGTTTCTAGCTTTCATATAAAACCTTCAAATCGTTGAGCACATTTTGGCGAATCAACGGATGTAATGACTTTTCAGTTGCAAGGTCAACTTTTCGCCCGAATATTTCAACAAACTTGTCTTCCAATCGAATAAATTCAATCAGTCCGACAGGTTCTTTGAGTTTAATAAGCAAATCAACATCGCTTTCCGGCGTGTCTTCGCCGCGTGCCACCGAGCCGAAAACGCCGAGCATTGCAACATTGTTTTGTCGGCAGATTTCGTCAAGTTGTTTTTTGAATTTGTCGAGGTTCATCAAAACAATTTTAACACAAGAAACCTTTAATCCTTCAAAATTCCGCGTGAAATGATGATTCTCTGCATTTCACTGGTGCCTTCGTAGATGGTCGTGATGCGCGCGTCGCGGTAATATTTTTCGACGTTGTAATGACGCGAATAACCGTTGCCGCCGTGGATCTGAATTGCTTCGGCGCAGACACGGTTGGCTGTTTCCGACGCAAAGAGTTTGGCTTGAGCGCTAATCACGCCGATCTGTTTATGATTTGCGTCCTTCATCGCGGCGGCGCGAAGAGTCAGAAGGCGGGCGGCTTCGATCTCGGTTGCCATTGTGGCGAGTTTCATTTGAATTGCCTGATGCTCGGCGATCGGTTTGCCGAAAGCGACACGATCTTTCGAGTATTGGAGCGCTTCTTCAAAAGCGGCTTGCGCGACTCCGACCGATAGCGACGCAATACCGATGCGCCCGTTATCGAGACTGCTGAACGCGACTCTCAACCCTTCGCCGACATTGCCCAAAACATTCGCCTTCGGAACTCTTGCATCGGTAAAACTGAGTTCCGTGGTCTGCGAAGCGCGTTGCCCCATTTTATGTTCTACGGAAGAAACCGCCAAACCTTCCGTTTCTTTCTCGACAATGAATGCGGTCACTTCCTTTTTGCCGTTATTTTCGCCCGTCACCGCCATCACGATATGTATATCGGAATATCCGCCGTTTGTGACCCACGATTTTGTGCCGTTGATGATGTAATTATCGCCATCTTCGATAGCGCGGGTTTTCAGATTCGAGGCATCGCTTCCCGCTTGCGGTTCGCTTAGACAAAATGCGCCGAGCTTTTCGCCCTTTGCCAAGGGAACAAGGAATGTTTGCTTTTGATCTTCTGTTCCGTAGCGCAGGATCGGATAACAACAGACCGAATTCGTTACCGAAACTATAACCGCAACCGCAGCATCGGTGCGGGCGATCTCT
>JANLTD010000278.1:0-2395 GCA_031362765.1 Acidobacteriota bacterium
AGGTTAGTGCTTTCTCCACCTTTGAATTTTTTTTTTGATACTACTATTATTTCTTTGTGTTGTGGTTGTATTTAGGAAGCGGAATACAGCCCCAAAATTAGCACAAATGTTTTATAAAACAACAAACATGATTCTAATAGCTGAAAGTGGCTCAACAAAAACTGATTGGCGATATTCCGACGATCGTATCCAACAATTCTAATTTCGTCAAAGGCAAAGACGGCGAACCTGTTTTGATCTCGTGGGACGACGCGGTCACACTTTTCCACGAATTCGGACACGCGCTCCACGGTTTAAGTTCGAACGTCACTTATCCAAGTCAGTCGGGAACAAATGTTGCGACAGATTATGTCGAATTTCCCTCGCAGTTGCTGGAACGCTGGCTTTCAACCCCCGAAGTTCTGAATAAATTCGCGCTGCACTATAAAACCGGTCAACCGATTCCGCAAAAGCTGGTCGCTAAACTTAAAAAGGCCGCAACATTTAATGAAGGTTTTGCGACCGTTGAATATCTGGCAAGCGCGTTGGTTGATATGAAACTGCATCTGGCGGGCGGAAAGAAAATTGACGTTGATGCGTTTGAAAAAGAAACGCTCGCACAGCTTGGAATGCCGAAAGAAATGGTCATGCGTCATCGTCTTCCGCAATTCGGCCATCTTTTTTCAAGCGACGAGTATGCCGCCGGATATTACAGCTATATCTGGTCGGACGTGATCAGCTCGGATTCCTACACCGCATTTACCGAAGCGGGCGGACCGTATGATAAAAAGGCCGCCGCAAGATTGATAAAATACGTTTTCTCGGTTGGCGATACAATTGATCCGGCTGACGGTTACACGCTGTTTCGCGGCCGCGATCCAAAGGTCGAAGCCTTGATGATCGCACGCGGTTTTCCGGTTGAAACCAAAGGGCAAAAGTAAGAATAAATTTAGTTGATTAGGTTTTTGGTTTTTGGTTTTTGGTTTTTGGTTCTATTCAATGGAAACCCTTTGATTTTCAATCAAGAGTCTGAAAAAGAGCCAAAAGATCAGAAACTCAGCCTCAATCTGTAATTTCTTTCAAAAAACCAAAGACTAAAGACCAAAGACCTAAACAACTACAAAAAAGACGCTTCCGGCATACCGAAAGCGTCTTTCTATTAAGCCTTTGAATGCGAATTATCGCAAAACGGCGGAGATTTGGTCAGTTTGCATTGGCAAAGCTTGGCCTTGCCGTCTCGTTTTGCCGTACAGAGCAGCGGCTTGAACTTTGTGCCGTGATGCGATGCGTCGCAAAACGGCTGATTCCGGCTTCGACCGCAGCGGCACCACAGATAGTTTTCGCCTTCCTTAAATTGGCACGCCTTTGGTTCGAGCTTGGTTGTTTTCTCTTTCGTGAAACCGCGGGCGATCTCGCTTTCGGGTTTGTCAGACGCGATCAGCGGATAAAAATAACTTGCGCTCCATTTGTCTTTCGGATCATTGACCAACCCGAGTTCGGTCGGATATTGCCGCGTAAATTTTGCGGTTCCGAAAAGCTGATCCCAAATCGAGAACATATTTCCGAAATTGCCGTTCGGGTCACTGATGCCGTCAATCATTGATTTTCCGTGATGCGCGTAATGAAAAGCCGGCGTGACAAAAATGCGTTCGATGATAGAGGTTAAAGGATTGAGAAACTTATATTTATACAGCAGAGCGTCCCAGCGAACGCGACTGTGCGAACCGATAATAATGACCTGTTTGGCAATCAAGCCGATCGCGACGGCCTTTAATCCGCCGAGAAAAATTGCAGTGCCGACCCACCAGATATTCGGCATCATCAGATAATACAAACCCGCATTCCGATACGAGACAAAAAAGCCCATCTCTTCGGCCTGATGATGCGGACGATGCAGTTTCCACAAAAACTGGTATTCGTGCCCAAACCGGTGATACCAATACTGCAAAACATCATCAACCAATAAAAAGACCGGCAACCCGATCAATAAATTCGAGGCTGCGACCGCATTTTGGATATTCGGGATCAACATCTTGCCAAGCCAAAACGCCGCCAGAATGATTAGCGGTTTATAGACAAACGACAACGCCAGAAAACCGCCCGCCTCCTGTATCCAATCGCCAAGGGTGCGTTTCGTCGCCGACAAATAGCCGGCAATCGTTTCCATCAAACTAAAAAACAGAATGATTCCAATAACAATATACCCATCGAGATTTTCGATGCCGAAAAGCGGTTCGTTCATAATTGATAGTGTTGATTTTACCGAAGAAACTTTATCACAACTGCCGCCCGGCTCAAAAACTGTCGGGCGAATGCGTGCGGATTCTTGATAATTTTATCCGCGTTCATTCACTTCATCTGCGAAAATCTGCGTCTTATTTCGTATCTGTTTAGGTCTTTGGCTTTTGGTTTTTGG
>JANLTD010000308.1:0-4886 GCA_031362765.1 Acidobacteriota bacterium
GTATCGCCTTGAGGCGATTAAACTCAACGGAAAAATCGCCTCAAGGCGATACTCTGAACTTAAAACCTTTGCTCGTCAAGATCGCGCCTGATTTGTCGGAAAGCGAGATCGAAGCGATTGTGGATATCGCTTTGCGTTTAAATCTCGCGGGAATTATCGCGACCAACACGACGGTTTCGAGAGAAAATCTGAAAACCGAAATAAACGAAACGGGCGGTTTGAGCGGCAAGCCTTTGCGGCAAAGATCGAACGAAGTAATAAAAAAGATCTACAAACATTCCGGCGGAAAACTGCCCGTGATCGGTGTCGGCGGAATTTTTACGCCCGAAGATGCGTTTGAGAAAATCGCTTTAGGCGCGTCGCTCATCCAGGCTTACACGGGTTTTGTTTACCGGGGTTTCCGGTTTGCGAAAGACGTCAATGAAGGTTTATTGTCCATCATTAAAGAGAAAGGTTTTGCGGATTTGGACGAAGCAATCGGCTCAGGAATCAAACCTGAAACCTGAAACCCGGAACTTGAAACTTTTCGTGAGTTTGACACAATTTCTACAAAAGCTATAATAAGTCCTTTGCGTTTAGCGCAGTTTGAATTGAAAGTTTATTCTATTAGAGATGATTATTGATTTAATCACATTGCGGGATTCGCCTTTTGAGTTTGAATTTTCGCTCGCGCCCGAAGAAATTGATCTGGAAAGCGACGACGCGAATTTGAAAACTGCCGCGGGGGTGAAAGGAAAATTAACCCGGCACATCGCCCAAACCGATGTTGAAGGAACGATCCGGGCGGAACTCGAAGTCGAATGCACGCGCTGTTTGCAGAAGATTGACAAAGAGTTTGAGTTTGCGTTTGAGGCCGCATTTGTGACACCGGAAAATTTTACCGAAGCGAAAGAAGCGGAATTAAATGCAAATGATTTAGACGTTTCGGTTTTTGAAGGTGATAAACTTGATCTAACGGAACTCGTCCGCGAACAGATTTTGTTAAACTTGCCGGAGCAGGTTTTTTGCAAAGAAGATTGCAGAGGTTTGTGCGAAAAATGCGGCGCAAACCGAAATTTGATAGATTGTAGTTGTAAAGAAAAGGAAATTGATCCGCGCTGGCAAGGCTTGCGCGAACTTAAGTATTAAAAATGAAAAGTAAAGAATGTAAAGTCGAAAATTTTTAATTTTTAAGTTTACATTTTTAATTTAGGAGAATTATGCCAAATCCAAAACGAAGACATTCCCATTCACGAACACGCCAGCGCCGCGCCCACGATGCGCTGACCGTTCCGCAATATTATATTGATAAAGATACGGGTGAACCGAAAAAACCGCACCGCGTTGATCCGGACACAGGGATTTTCAAAGGCCGCCAGATCATAGACGTCAAAGTTCCGGAATAATTTATTTGGCCTTTGGTTTTTGGTCTTTGGTCTTTGAATAAATCAAAAACCGAAGACCAAAGACCAAAAACCAAAAACCCAAAAATGGCAAATAACGCAGGCATCATCGGAATGGGACACGCTTTTCCCGAAGGCATTTTGACCAATGCCGATTTGGAAAAGATCGTTGAAACCAGTGATGAATGGATAACTTCGCGCACGGGCATCAAACAACGCCACAAAGCCGCCGAAGACGAATATACTTCGCAGTTCGGCACGAAAGCGGCGCGTCTGGCCCTTGAGCGCGCCGGACTGAAACCCGAAGACATTGACATTATCATTTGTGCGACAACCACGCCCGACCAGATAATGCCTTCGACCGGTGCCTTGATTCAAGCCCAACTTGGTGCGGTGAACGCGGCCGGGATGGATGTTTTTGCCGCTTGTTCGGGCTTTCTTTACGGAATCACGATGGTCGAATCAATGATTCGCACCGGTCAGATCCGGTATGCACTGGTCATCGGGGCGGAAGTTTTGACGAAATATGTTGATTACACCGACCGCGGAACGTGCGTCATTTTCGGTGACGGTGCGGGCGCCGCCGTGCTCGGCCCGGTTCCCGAAGGTAAAGGAATTTTGGCAACAAAGATTCGCTCAGACGGTCGTTATGCAGAACAGCTGTACGCGCCCGGCGGCGGAACAAAACTCGGCACAACCCACGAAACGATTGACAACCGCGACCATTTTTTCAAGATGAAGGGCAACGAACTTTTCAAAGTCGCGGTGCGTTCGATGGCTGAAATTTCGGCGGAGATGCTCGAAAAAACCGGTTATACGGTGGACGATGTGGATATTGTCATTCCGCATCAGGCAAATCAAAGAATTACCGATGCGGTTGCGTCGCGTCTGAAAGTGCCGGAAGAAAAAGTTTATTCGAATATTGCCCAACACGGTAACACTTCGTCGGCTTCGATCCCGATCGCGATGGACGAATGTATTCAATCGGGCAGAATCAAAGAGGGAAGCCTTGTTTTACTGACGGCTTTCGGCGGCGGTGTCACTTGGGGCGGAACGGTGATTAGATTTTAAGATGAACACGCAAACTTTGGATAGTCTAAAAATGAATTTGATTGTCGAAATTACACATTTAGACGATGAAGCATCTTTGCGCCAAATTGAAAATGTCATTGGTGAAATAAAAAAACGCCCAACTGAAAAGCAATTGGAAATGCTCGAAAAGTTAGCGAAACCGATGCGTAAAAAGTTGGATATTGAAGCATTAAAACGCGAACAAAATTGGAAACCTTCTAGCAACGAAGAAATTAGAGAAATTCTAAAGGATTTCAATTGGCACATATCAGATGAAGAATTTCTGCAAATCATCAAAGATATTTAGAAAATAATGCTGATTTTTGACACCAATATTATTTTGCTTTATCTGCGCGATTCGCCTATAAAAGAAGTTATCGAATCGGATTATGAGCCTTTTAATCTATCAACCGAAACGGTTGTTTCAGTTGTAACCGTGGCTGAATTAAAATCTATTTCATTGCAAAATAAATGGGGAAATCCAAAATTTCAAAAAATGAACAATTTCCTTTCAAGATTTGTAATTGCGGATATTAACACCGAAGATATTATCGATCGTTACGCCGAAATTGACGCTTTCAGTCAAGGTCGATTGGTAAGTCGAAAATCGAATTTTTCAGCTCGAAATATGGGAAAAAACGATATTTGGATTGCGGCAACGGCTTCGGTTTTGGAGGCGACTTTGCTGACAACCGATAATGATTTTAACCATTTGCACGATGAATTTTTGTCGGTTGCTAAAATTGATTTAGATATTTGATGTCAAAAATAGCTTACATATTTCCGGGCCAAGGCTCGCAGGTCGTCGGGATGGGCAAAGATCTGTTCGATAATTTCGCGTGTGCGCGTGAAGTTTTTGAACAAGCTGACGAGGCGCTCGGGTTTTCTCTTTCCGAAATGTGTTTTAGCGGCACGCCGGAAGATCTGGCTTTAACAAAAAATACGCAGCCGGCCATTTTGACAACTTCCATTGCCGCTTTTCGCGCGATGGAATCTGAAGGTTTCCAAAAACCGGATTTTGTTGCCGGCCATAGTTTGGGCGAATATTCGGCTCTCGTTGCGGCGAGTGCGATGAGTTTTATGGACGCGGTAAAGACTGTCCGAAAGCGCGGTACTTATATGCAGGAAGCCGTCCCGGTCGGCATCGGCGCGATGGCGGCCATTTTGGGGTTACCGCTTGAAACTGTTGAAATTGCCTGCGAAGATGCGCGCGAAGGTGAGGTTTGCAGTCCTGCGAATATCAATTCGCCGGCGCAGATCGTGATTGCGGGAAACGCCGATGCGGTTGACCGCGCAATCGAATTATTGAAGACGCGCGGCGCAAAACGCGCAATAAAATTAAACGTTTCCGCGCCGTTTCACTGCGATTTGATGTTTCCGGCCCAAGCTCGTTTGGCCGAAGATCTGGCAACCATCGAATTTAGAGATTTGCGATTTCCGATCATTGAAAATGTTTCCGCCGAAGCAAACACGCGCGGCGAACGTGCACGCGCCGCTTTGACCGACCAGGTTTCTTCTCCCGTACGTTGGGCGCAATCGGTTGAAACCTTGCTGGCGAAGGATGTTGGAACATTTATTGAGATCGGCGCGGGAAAAATTTTGTCCGGGTTGGTTCGCCAAATCAATCGTGACGTTCGTTGTTGGAATGTCGAAAATGCTGAAAGTTTGAAAGAAGCAATAAATAAATCATAGATGTTTTGAGTTTTGTCTTTAGCCGGATATTGTAATTATCGCTTAAAGACTGGTTTCTGAACAAAAAAAACAGGAGAAATTATGTCAGAAGTTCAAGATAAAATTAAACAGATTATTGTTGACGAATTAGGTGTTGATGAAGCGGAAGTAACTGAAAATGCGCGTTTCATAGAAGATTTAGGCGCAGATTCATTGGATTTGGTCGAACTCGTGATGCGTTTCGAAGAAGAATTCGATATCGAAATTCCCGATGAAGACGCGGAAAAAATTCAAGCCGTCCGCGATGCTTACGCTTACGTTGAACAACACAAGCAAGGCTAGTTGTCAGTGGTCGGTGGGCAGTGGGCAGTTTTTTACTCAAATTGCGCCTTAATTTTAAGCAGGAGTCTTCGTAATTGGAAACTATCTGACCACTGACCACTGACCACATTTTAAAGAGAATGGCAGTTCAGAATTACAGGCAACTTATTGCTTAGCAAAAAGCGATGGAACTTGTCAAATATGTTTATGATTTGACAAAGAAATTTCCAAAAGAAGTACTTTTTGGACTGACACTTCAGATTAGAAAAGCGGTGGTTTCAATTCCTTCAAATATTGCCGAAGGGCAGGGTAGAAATTCAACTAAGGATTTTTTACACCATCTTTCATTTTCATACGGCTCTTTGAGGGAAACTGAAACACAAGGTTTGGTTGCTGAAATGCAAAATTATATTACGGCGGAAGAAACTGTTTTACTTTTAG
>JANLTD010000318.1:0-1650 GCA_031362765.1 Acidobacteriota bacterium
AACGCTAAAATGTTCGCCAAGAAAAAGAACGGCGGCTGAAAAACCCATCAGTGGTTGCAGATAAATATAAACCGCAACGACCGAAGGTTCGACTCGCGACAATGCCCACGCGTTCCAAAAATATGCCAGAATCGTCGGAAATATCACGAGTCCGGCAACGAAACCCCACGAATTCCACGAAACTTGCGATAAATTAACGGCTTGCAGCGAAAACAGACCGATCGGGACATTGATCAAACTCGCAAACATAAACATCCACGCAATTGATTTAAGCGCGCCGTAATGAGAAAGAAGCCGTCTTGAAATTCCAAGATATATCGCGTAGCAAAGACTGTTCAGAACGATCAGAAAATCGCCTTGAGTCGTCTCCGAACCAAAACTCGCTTTGCCCGGATTGATCAGATAGATCACGCCGAACGCCGCCACGGCAATGCCCAAAACCTTACGCCGCGAAAGAAAATCAGTGCCCAATATGACACTGATCAGAATCGCAAAGATCGGTATCGTTACCGAGATCAGCGCGGTATTCACGGCCGTTGTCAGCGACAAACCCTTAAAAAAGAGCAATTGATTGAGCGTCACGCCGATCAGGGCAAACAGCGCAAACTGCCAATAATCGCGGCGGTTGTCGAGGGCGAGCGTGCCGCGCATTCTCTGAAGAAATGCAAACGCCAACGCCGCGCCGCCGATCCGAAAGCCAACCAGTGCAAACGGCGGAAACGCGAGCAGCGCAAACTTCCCCAAAACGGTCGCCGTCCCGAAAAAGACCTGCACCGCAAAAAGCGCAATGTGCGGTGCATAAGATCTTTCGTTGTCCAGGGTAATTTCGTCCATCAGGCGCAAAGCTAGATGCTATCAAATTTCCGCGCCGTTTGGCAGTTGTGTCAAGCCGCAATCGCAATTTTGGGAAAGATCTAATGCCGGTGCGCACGAGCGAAAAAAACATAAAAGCAAAAATCGAGTTCTTTCCTAATTTTCCTGCGCGTTCTGGCAGATATTGTTTTTTAACGAAGCGTTACCGACATATATCCGGCCGCAAACGCGAACCACAAGCAGGTTGGATAGAATTAACTTTGACACAAATAGCAATTTGAACAACAATATATCCTGCAAATGACATCAGAAATCAACCCGACAGGCCCTGACTGTGAAATTGTCAGTTCAAGAATTGTAAACGCGTCAAGAGACCTTGTTTATACTGCCTGGACTGACCCGAACCACTTAAAGAATTGGTGGGGACCGGCGGGTTTTACAAACACTTTCAACGAGTTTGACCTGCGGCCGGGCGGAAAATGGAGCTTTATTATGCACGGTCCGGAAAGAGGAAATTATACGAATGAATGTGAGTTCATTAAAATCGAAAAGCCCTCGCTTATTGCGTGGCAACGCATTTCCAAACCAATATTTAAGGTAGTTGCGGCATTTGAAGAAATTTCCGCCGACACAACGAGAGTCGTTTTCAGGATGATCTTTGCTTCCGCCATGGAGTGCGGCAAGGTAAAACCATTTGCGGTCGGCAAAAACGAAGAAAATTTTGACAGACTCGAAAATGAATTGGCTAAAATGATTTGATAAATCAAACTTGATAGGTTTGCCAACGTGTTGAAATCAGATAAATTTAAGATCAGGAACCAAAACCTATGGAAATCA
>JANLTD010000351.1:0-2484 GCA_031362765.1 Acidobacteriota bacterium
CTTTGGCTTTTGGTCTTTGGTTTTTGGTTTTATTAGATGGAAACTCGTGATTTTCAATCAAGATTCACCAAAATAAGCGGTCGTGGCGAGAAATTCAAGGTCAATTGGTAATTTCTTTCAAAAAACCAAAGACCAAAGACCTAAACAATTACGGTATTTTTTGATTTTGCTTCCTATAATTGGCGAGTATTTGCGGTCTTGATTGTTTTCAAAGACAGCTTTTGACCGTCGAAAAGAACCCGTTCTTTCCAAATATGGATCTACTGATTGTCGCTGTTTAGAATGATCCCGGCCTCTTCACATTTCAAGGACGAACTAAGGATTATCTTTTTATTTTGCGCGTTCTTGAAAGTCTTTTTTTTGTTTTTTTCAATGGATTTTGAAACGGATTTTGAAACGGATCTCGCCGCTTTTAGTCTAATGACACCGCTGCCGGTTTTAAGATTCAAACTGCACGTTGCATCCGTGCCGCCCAATTGCGCGGACAAACTTTGTTCTTTTTTGAGAGTATTTTGCAGCGGAATTTCCGACATAAATGCGCCATAGCCAAACCATGCGTTGATTTTGCAGAGCGAGCTTGACGGAATCAACAGCCCGATCGAACCGTTGGTGGTCGAAAAACCGTATTGTCCGCCGCTCAGAAGTTCGCCCTCAAAAGTGGTCGAACCGCTGATCGAATTCGTTTCAATCTGCCGATGTTCGATCGATTGCAAACTAATGCGCCCGCTGTTTGTCTTGGCTTTGAAAATATCGCCGATCTCGCTCGGGCTGACATCGAGCGCGATGATATTTCCGTCCGTGTTGGTCAAAATTATCTGCCCGCCCGATCTTTCAACCGTAATGTCCCCGCGATAGGTTGTTGCCTCGATACCGTTTGCAATGTCTGTCAAATAAATATCGCCGCTCAAGGTCTTGACGGAAACTTTTCCGACCGACCCGATTTTAGTTTCGCTTTCAACACTTTTGATATTGACGGTCGCATTGCGCGGAACATCGAGTTCGATCTCGCTTCCCGAAAGACATTCTTCAGGTTTGAGTTCCTTATTTTTTTGCGGATCAAAACCCAGCACATAAACCCAGACAGGGTTTTGAGTCTTCGGATTGTTTTGCGCGATCTTGAAACCGACCTGACTTCCGTTCCGCACAAAAGCGCGGATCTCTTCGCGATCCCAACCGTTGATCTTGAGGCTTCCTTCATTAACACAGAGCGTGATATTGACTTTCGATTCAACCCTGATCGATTTTTCGGCAGGCGCAAAGCCTTCATTTAAGACTACCTTTTTGGTTTCCGAAGTTTTCGGCGGTGTCGGATTCGGACGCGGCAAGGGCGCGATCACACCTTTCGGATTTGGTGTCGCTGTCGGATACGGCGTCGGCAGAACCATCTCCGTGTTACCCGGTAAGACGGCAACTTTTGACGACGGTTTAGGCGTATTATTCGGGTTTGGCGTTCCCTGTGCCAAAATGATCTGAAAACTCAAAGAGCCAAAAGCGAGTATCATGAAAAGCGTTGGAAACTTTACATTTGAGTTTATTAAATTGAGAATTAGCCTGGTCATCTTCATTCAAATATATAAGGTGATTAACGCAAACTCGCCATCAATTCGCCTCTTTGCGTCACAGAATTGAGCAATTCGATCTTATTCTGATACGAAGAGAAAAGAACCTGTTTCGCGTCTTCATTTTTCGGGTTTTTCTTTACTTCCCGCTTCATCTTGCTGATCGTGTCATTAACAACCGCCAGATCTTTTTCGTAAGCAAACCGCGCCGAAGATTTCAAAACCTCGTCTTTACTGCCGTCAACGGTTTTTTCGAGCCGTGCGATGGTCGTCACATAGCTTTCTTCGCCGTCCAGAAATCGCGGCTCGGTCGGCTGCCTCCGGACATCGTCTTTCGGTGTTTCAATAACTTCTTTCGGTGTTCGATTATTTTCGACGAAATTCGCATTTTCACGGCGATATTGTGAACTATTCGTAGTTTTGGTTTTGACTTCCGTCGGCGTCATCGGAATATCCGGCTCAACGATCGGCGTTTTCGATGCCTGATCGGTTTGAATTGTTGGCTGGGTATTGGCAAGACCGCCCGCAACATTGTCTTTCTTGACAATGATCAAAGCCGAAACGACACCGACTATCAGCAATAAACTTCCGAAGGCGATAACTTGCGGGTTCAGCAAATTCAACCCCGCAACAAACGCTGCCAGACGCTGCCAGAGGCTTCGGCGGCGGCTTTGAATTTCGATTGAATCGTTGATCTTTGTCCATAAACGCATGGTCGGGACAAGCGTGTTAAATTCCTGTTCGAGCGCGTTAAAAACAACCGCCGTTTCTTCTTCGACTTCCGCCAGAATAATCGCGCACGGGTTGCAATGAGCGAGATGCCGCGCTATCGCTTGCGACAATTCTGAGGGCAGTTCGTTATCTAAAAAGGCTTGCAAAGTGCCTTCGTCAAAACATTTTTCCATCATTGTATCTCTCTCCCGAT
>JANLTD010000355.1:0-18087 GCA_031362765.1 Acidobacteriota bacterium
CCGGCGGTCGCAAAATTCTCGACTTCCGATCTGGTCAAACGTAAACGGATCGAATTTCCTTTGATTCTGAGTTTCATTATTTTACCTTCCGCAATTCAAAATTAATTACTGATCTATGATATTACACCGCCGCCCGGTTGAATTATGATTCAAATCAGTTTTCCAAAATAATTACGGCTTTGGAAGGAAGTAAAATATTTAAGGCAGATCAGAGCGGATAATCTATTTGCAAAAGTTCCTTGATGATCTTATTTGCGATCCGCGCTTCCTTTTCGTTCATCTTTGCCGGCGAACCTTCCAGCAGTTTGGCAATAAACGCGCGGTTGAATTGCTGAACGGCAACGTAATTTGATTCTTTCAGCAATCTTTGATCGAGGTGATTGGCGATCTCGTTGTGCATCAGCGGAAAAACTTTTCCTTTGAATTCGGTTTCATCCGCCAGGACGTCGAGAAAACATTCTTTGGCATGATCTCTTGCCTGCTCGAAAAAACCAATCGCTTCCGCCGATGTCTGAAAGTCGGATTCTGCGGCTTCTTCCGTTTCGTTAATTGCCGTGACGCGAAACAGGCGTTTGGTTTCGAGTAACTGTTTGGCGGTTTCGTAATCAGTGGTTATCCGTTCGCGTATTTCTTCTCCGGTCATCTTGAATTTCTCCTCTTTTTTTTTGAAAGAATCCCCGTTTATTTATCGAACTTTTCCGTATCGATTGTCAATTGTTTCGAACGGCATTCGGGCGTTTGCTTCGCGCGTCCGCCAAAAAGATCCGGCAAAGTGCGTTTCGCCTCTGTCGGATCTTCTGAAAATGACCGTTCAAACTAATCAATGAATTCGATTTTGCTCCGCAAATAGAATTCTATTCCTATTTTTTCGCCCCCGCTTTTTTCTGTCGTTCGCGGTCATCGTCGTTAAAATTCAAGGCTTCGGCATCGTTTGACTGCCGGTAGTTTCTTACTTTACTCGCCATCATACTGTAAGCCATTTGCGTTCCTTCTTCATTCGCCGCATATGTCAGCGCGGCGGCAGCGGGAATGCCGATTTCGTGCGCGCTCAAAACCGCGTCCTGATTTGCACCGATAAACATAAATTCCCATTTATAGACATTGCGCTGATGACCGATCATTTCGCCGACCTTGGCAGCGGTAAATTCGCGCGATGCGTTTTCAAATCCGTCCGTCATAATAACAAACAAAATCTTGTCCGGTCGTTCATCTTCGGCGGTCGCGGCAAGACGTCCGCCAACAGCGTTGATCGTCCGCCCGACGGCATCAAAAAGTGCCGTTGAACCGCGCGGCTGAAATGTCGCTTCGGTCAAACGGTCGGCGGTATTTATGTCTTTGTCTTCATAAACTACCTCGTACTGGTCATCGAATTGGACGAGCGACAATGATGCTTCGCCGGCAACCTGCTGCTGTTCGCCAAGAAACGAATTGAATCCGCCGATGGTGTCGGCTTTGACTGATTCCATCGAACCGGAACGGTCTAGAATGATCGTAATATCTGTTTTGTTCTTCATAAAAATCTCCTTAAATCAAACTTATTCCTTTTGTGATTCCAAAACAACCTCAAACCAAGAAATTTGAAGATGTATAAGTTTTTGGATGAGTATTTGGCGGCAGCTGAATGGAAAAATTTTGAATATGCTTTGCGAACTTTTTTTTAATTACATTGGCGGACAATAGCTTATGATAATGATGCTTATAGAAAGCTATTTACAAAACGAAGTCAGCTGTGTTAAATTTGGACTGGTTTGATTAAATTTTGAATTTTTTGAAAAAAACCATTATGGAAAATTCCGTTGCAATCGTAAAACCAAGCCTTTCGGCTGCCGAGCGAAAAATCATTGATATGGTCATCGACGGGTTGCCGAGTGAAAATTCAAGGCGGGCGTATCAGAGACATCTCGAAGAATTTTTTGTCTGGCACCGGGAGCAAAACCGACCGGAACTGAATAAGGCTCTCATCAACCGATATGTCAAAACACTAAGAGCGCAAAAGTTTTCATCGTCAACCATTAACCAGAAGCTTTCGGCGATCAGAAAACTCGCGACCGAATCAGAAGACAATAATTTGATCGATTCGCGGCTCGCGAACGGAATTCGGGCGGTTAAAGGTGTGCCGTTTCGCGGGCGGCGGACGGGAAACTGGCTGTCAAAAGAAGATGCCCAAAAATGGCTCAACGCTCCGGATGTCAAAACTCTGAAAGGTGTCCGTGACCGGGCGCTTCTGGCAGTTTTGATCGGCTGCGGGCTGCGTCGGGCAGAGGCCTCGATTCTTTCTTTTTCGCACATCGAGCAGCGGGAAGGACGCTGGGTGATAGTTGATATCGTTGGAAAGCGCGATAAAATGCGCACGGTTCCGATGCCTTCGTGGGCTAAAGCGTGCGTTGATTCCTGGAAGACGGTTGCCCATTTGGAAGTTGGCTTTGTTTTCAGAAGAGTCAATAAAGGAGACAGTTTGATGGGAGATTCGATCACGCCGCAGGCGATCAGGGATATTGTCGCGGGTTATGCCGTAAAGCTTGAAAATCAAGGCATCGCGCCGCACGATCTGCGCCGGACGTTTGCCAAGCTCGCGCATAAAGGCGGCTCGCCGATTGACCAGATACAGCTCTCGCTCGGTCACGATTCGATCCAAACGACAGAGAAATATCTGGGAGTTGAGCAGGATCTGACCGATGCGCCGTGCGATCATTTGGGACTTAGAATTGAAGACTGATCTATAATGTCTGCTTGTTTGGACGCCTAGTCGGGTTAAAATACTCCATGGCGTAAAAATGTTTCAATTGGCTTTACCCTGAAATTTTATCTCCGTTTCCACTCAAGTTTCCCACCTGCGATACAGCCGCGATACGTGTAAAAATAGGTAATAGCGTTATACAGATTTAACAGTTAACCGGGAATTCATTCTGGATCAAGATTTTATTAGAACACCATAACGCGGGTGGGCACATCCAGTCAAATTTATCGTCACAATCCTTCAAACCGATGGGTTGCCGCGCGCGTGTAGCGAACCGTCTGCGTGATATTTTTATGTCCCGGATAATCTTGAATGAGGCGCGTGTCATACCCCTTATTTGCCAAATAATAGCCAGTCGAGTGTCGGAGGCTGTGTGGTGTCACTTTGAAATTCAACTTCGCTCGGCTTCCGATTTGTTCGACCAGGTAATTGATTGATTTTCTGGTCATCGAACCTCGTTCGCTCAAAAATAAATAATTTGAACTGGCTATCGGGTAATTTTCTCTCGTCCGCAGTCACGCCCGGATGGATCGCAATTCATCTCCTTCAATTGGTTGATGAGTTAAGAGGCTTCCTTTCAATCACCTGACGTAAATTCTGGCCGAATCAAAATCCAAATCTTTCAAACGAATATCTACTAATTCCGAAACTCTGAGTCCGTGCCGGTAAGCGATCAACATCAAACAGTAATCCCCCACACTGTGTCTGCCTTGGCGGGCAGCTTCGAGAAATGTTTTCAGCTTGGATTCAGTCAGAAAGTTTTACGCGTTGTCGTCAATTGTTTCTTGTTCATTGAACGGCATTTTTAACAATCTTTAAATTACCAGAGTTGGCGTCGTCTTTTTGAAACCCGTTTGACTCCGATTTTTATTATACTGTGACGTTGCAACTCCTGACAATAAGGTTATAAAGTTAAGAGTTTAAGCAGCTCCTTGAAGATACCCGGTAATTTGAGAAATCAGTAGAAACAGATGATACTCGTTGGTCGGTGAAGGCTCAAAATCAAATTTTTCATAAAACGCTTTGGCCGAATCGTCTTTGGCGTGAACCACAAAAGCTCTCAATCCGGCGATTTCAGCCGCTTGCACTGAACGACGAAATGCATCCAGTAATAAACCCTTCCCCAAACCTTTTCCTTTTTCGTCCGCTTCAACCGCCAACCTTGCCAATAAAGCTATCGGAATCGGATATTTCCCTAAACCGGCGGTAATTTGTTCGGGTGCTTCTTCATGCGAAACTGCTCCGAAAGAAAGCGTGTAATAGCCGACAATTCCTTTTCCCCGGGTCGCGACATATGTCCGCGAGGAGTTTTTTCGCTGATTTTCCCAGGCATATTTTCTCAAAAAATCATTGAGCGCCGAAACTCCGCAATCAAAAGAATCGCGATCGTGTTTTTTCGAGAGTAAAACCGGCGCGTTGATTGAATCGTTATTTTGCATCAAAAATGCGCGGCTCGGTCAGTAATCGTTTCAGATTGGGTTTAGCAGTTGGAGTTTTATCCAAAGCAGCAAGAAACTCTTCGTATTTTTCACGGCTGAGGACAAAGTCGGAGTTATCCAATTCCAGGGCTTCAGCCGCTTCAATCGCATTTTCCAGGACAAACTCGCTGATCGTTTTATTACTTCGTTTAGCTGCTAACGAGATCAATTGTTTTTGTTTTGGAGTTGCCCGAATGCTAAACCGAGTTGCTCTATTTTCTTTGACAGTATTCATAATGTTTCTTCTCCAAAGTAATTTGGATACACAATGTCCATCCAAATTATCAATCGATCAACTCCAAAAGTCAAACTTTTCAAAAGAAATGAAGCCCGCGTCAAATAAGGTCAAATTTGCTGCTCTGATAATTTGAAAAGTTGTGAGACGCGATCTTTGTTTTCCAAAAATAGTCTGTAATCAATAATTTTAAATCGTAAGTTTTAATAAATCAAAATGGTATCAAAGGAATTATGAAACGTTTTTACCTTATGTAAACCGTTGATCCTTTACGGTTCAGCCGTAAAATTTAATTCGGTTAGATCCTCGACTACGCTGACGACTTGCGGCGCGAAAAGATAGCGTTTGTGGTTGACCGAAACAATGTAAGTTTGGCCGGCCTCTAAGCCGTCGAAGCGGTAATAGCCGAACGATTTTGTCAGTACTGAGCGCGTTTCGCCGCTTCCGTCGGTTAAAGTTACACGCGCCCGCGCCAAACCGGTTTTGCCGACCGTAACTCGTCCGCCGACTGAAACGCTTGCCGCCAATGGTGGAAACAGATAGACTTGGCGAACTTTGTCTTCGATGGTTTGCGAGCCGCTGAAATAGCCTGTGCGGTAAAAGCCGCGGGCGCGAATCAACACATTTTGTCCGGTCGGGATGTTTTGTCCGGTCAGAGTATAACCCGAAGCATTCGGCGCAAACGGATTTTCGCCTTTTTCGACGAGCGAAGCAAAACTGTTCGTCGCCGTGCCGAGTAGCGTCCACGTTGCGCCGTTGTCGGTTGATTGCTCGAGGATGACGCGATTAAATTGCGGCGCAGAGCCGTCGCGGGTTAAGGTCAAAGTGGTTTGTGTTACCGCCAAAGTCGAGATCGCGGCGGTATCGTTTGTCAGACGGGCAAACAGACTGCGCGGCTGTCCGCCAATGTTGGCGAATTGTCCGCCGGTAAGAATTTTTCCGTCCGACTGCAACGCGATTGAATAGACGGCATTATCCGCATTCGGATTCCACGAATCGGCAAGACCGCTCGTGCCGTCAATTCGGGCAATACGATTGCGCGATTGTCCGCCGATGTTGGTAAATACGCCGCCCGCCAAAACTTTCCCGTCCGACTGCGCGACGATTGAAAAGACACTACCACCAACGCTCGCATTCGGATTCCACGAATCAGCAAGCCCAGTCGTTGCGTCGAGGCGAGCGATACGGCTACGTAGTTGTCCGCCGATATTGGTGAATGCGCCTCCAACCAGAATTTTCCCGTCTGACTGCACGGCGATGGCATTGACCGTAGTATCCGCATTCGGATTCCACAAATCGGCAAGTCCTGTCGTCGTATCGAGTCGGGCGAGGCGATTTCGTGGCTGTCCGCCGATGTTGCTGAAATCGCCGCCTGCTAAGACTTTCCCGTCCGCCTGAATCGTGATTGCATATAAAGGGAAACTCGCATTCGGATTCCAAGAATCGGCAAGCCCTGTCGAAGCGTCAAGTCGGGCGATGTAGTTGCGCGACTGTCCACCGATGTTTGTAAAATTGCCGCCCACGATAATTTTCCCGTCCGATTGCATAGCGACTGACAAGACACTATTGTCGGCATTCGGATTCCACGAGTCGGCAATTCCGGTCGTTGCATCAAGTCGGGCGAGGCGGTTGCGTCCCGCGCCGCCGATGTTGTTAAATGCACCGACTACTAAGATTTTGCCGTCCGATTGCACCGCAATTGAAAAGACATCGAAACTCGCGTTCGGGTTAAAACCGGTATCGAGTGTGCCGTCGGCGTTCAGACGGGCGATATAGTTGCGCGGCTGTCCGAGAACAGACGTAAAACTGCCGCCGATGATAATCTTTCCGTCCGGCTGAATGGCGGTGGCGATAACAAAACTGCCGACCGTGCTGAGATTCAGCGTTTGGTCGAGTCTGCCGTCGCGCTCCAGACGGGCGATGTAGTTGCGCGTTGCGCCGCCGACGTTGGTAAATGCGCCGCCTGCAAGAACTTTGCCGTCCGACTGGACGGCGATTGCACTGACAGAAGTGGTCACGTTCGGGTCAAATGAATCGGCAAGTCCGCTCACAGCGTCGAGTCGGGCAAAACTGTTGCGGGTTTGTCCGCCGATGTTCGTAAAAATGCCGCCCGCCAAAACTTTGCCGTTCGCATCAAGCGCGATGACAGAAACACCGCCGTTCGCATTCGGATTAAATGAGTCGGCAAGTCCGCTTGTCGCATCGAGTCGGGCAATACGGTTGCGCCCCACGCCGCCAATGTTGGTAAAATCGCCGCCCGCTAAGATTTTCCCGTCCGACTGCACGGCGATTGACGCGACGGTGAGATTCGCGTTCGCATTCCAAGTGTCGGCAAGTCCGCTCGCCGCATCGAGTCGGGCGATATAGGTGCGCGACTGTCCGCCGATGTTCGTAAATACGCCGCCTGCCAGAACTTTGCCGTTCGGCTGCACGGCGATTGAAAGAACAAAATTGTTCGCATTCGGATTGAATGAGTCGGCAAGACCGCTTACGGAATCGAGTCGGGCGATTCGACTGCGCGATTGTCCGCCGATATTTGCAAAAAAGCCACCCGCCAAAACTTTACCATCTGATTGCATGGCGATTGAATTGACACTATTGTCCGCATTCGGGTTCCAAGAATCGGCAAGCCCTGTGGAAGCGTCAAGCCGAGCAATGCGGTTTCGCGGCTGTCCACCGATGTTTGTGAAAAATCCGCCGACAATAATCTTTCCGTCCGCCTGAAGCGCGATTGAATAAACATCGCCGTCCGCATTCGGATTAAATGTGGTATCGAGCGTCCCGTCCGCGTTCAGACGGGCAATATAGTTGCGCGTTTGTCCGACAATGAGCGTAAAAACGCCGCCGACTAAAATCTTGCCGTCCGGCTGGACGACGACGGCGCGAACGGTGCTGTTGGCATTCGGGTTAAACCCATCAAGCGCGGACTGTGCCGCAACATTTTGACTTAAAGTTAAAAATAAATTGATGGCGAACGTGCAAAGCGCGAGTTTGATTGAATTTTTCACAAATTTCTCCTTCTCTGATGATTTGTTTGGAAACAAATTAGTCATCTTGCGTTTCAGCCATAAAATCTAATTCCGTTAAATCTTCAAATAGGCTAACGACTTGCGGGGCGAAAAGATAGCGTTTATGATTGACCGAAATAATGTAAGTTTGACCGGCCTCTAATTCGTCAAAGCGGTAATAGCCGAACGAACTTGTTATCACAGTGCGCGTTTCGCCGCTTCCGTCGGTCAAAGTTACACGCGCCCGCGCCAGACCGTTTTTGCCGACTGTAACCCGCCCGCCGAGGGCGACGTTGGCGGCAACGGGCGCGACTTGGGCAATCGCAAAAGGAGAGAGTGAGGTTAAACCCGAACTGCAAAGATTCGGATAAACGCTCGTATTATCCGTGCGGTTTTGCCACGCGCCTGATTCGAAATGGAAAATCCGCAAATTCGCAAACTGCGCGGGTGTGAATGACGAAACATTAAAACAAACCGTCGGATTTGTATAAACCGCGTTCGTCGAAACATCAAAGTTCAGTCCCGTGTTCGTTCCCATCGGCAGAGCCGGAAACGAAGCTAAATTTATCGGCGTTAAATGCACCGCACCCGTTGTCGTAATTGTGCCGAACGTAACTTCCGCTTCGCCGGTTTTAGTTTTGTTGGAAACGGTCGGATTCGTCGCCACTTTGTATTTGCCGCCGCTTCCGGCGTAGAATTGGTCGCGGATTTCCGACGGCGAAAGAGCGCGATTGTAAAGCGAGATTTCGTCAATTCCGCCGTTCCAGCCGAATGTGAACACACCGCTTTCGATGTCCGAACCAATTACGACGGGGCGCGTGTCGTAGCCAATCGCACCGCCGGTCGAATTGGTCGCTACTAAAGCACCATCTAAATAAAGTCTTGCAGTCTTGGTCGCCGCACCGCCCGGATCATCGTAAGAAAAAGCAACATGATGCCAGACATTGAGAGAAAAAGGTGTGCCAATGTCTATACAGCCGGTTAGGTTGCAGACGACACCGCGAAAGTTTCCGCTCGAATAATACACGCCAAAAGAATCAAACGTCCCCGAACCGAGCGGTTTAGCGAAAATTACCTGTGTGCCGGAGGCATTAGTTTTCGCCCAACCTTCAATCGTCAAACTCTGTGGGCGCAGTGCCGCGGAATCGGGTATCGTGGCGTATTGTGCGCCGCTGGGATTAAAAGATTGCCCGACTTTGCCCACGGCAAAGCCCGGCGCAGCCGCTCCGGGCCCGGGTGTTGCATTGTTGCCGTTGCCGGAAATGTCGTTCGCATTGCCGTCGCCCGTGAACCACGCGACTAATCCGGTCGGAACGGTTGATTGGACTTTGTATTTTCCGGCTAAATCGGCATTGAAAATTGATTCGATTTCCGTTGTTGAGAGTGCACGATTGTAAATTGACATTTCATCAAGCCGCCCAATCCACACTTCCGTGTTCATGACGCGCTTACCCAACTGCAAAATGCCGTTGGTTGTCGGAATCGCTCCGGTGGCGGCGACCGTGCGCGTGTTCGCGCCATTGACGAAGGCGTGTAAATTCGTGCCGTCGTAGGTCATTGAGACGTGACTCCAAGTGTTGAGCGGCAGCGGCGCGTTGCCGTTAACCCAGCCGCCGCAATCATCCGGCAATCCCGTTATGCCGCCGATAAAAACCGCAAAATTTCCGGTCGGTATTCCGCCGCCCGTCGGACAGCCGCCACTATTGAGTTTTCGTGCCATTTCAAACTGAACGGTGGCGTTTGTTTCCTTATTGATGATTATCGCCATTGAGTTTGAACCAAAAGAATCGGTTGTCGGATAAACCCAGCCTTCGATGGTGATTTGAGCCGTCGGATTCAAAGCCGGCGAGTCCGCAACTGAAACAAAGCCGCTGCCGTCGAGTGCATAACTTTGTCCCACTTTGCCGACCGCGTAACTTGCTCCCGATTGCAAAGTGCCGATATTGCCGTTGCCCGAAGAATCGAGCGCGTCGCCGTCGCCGGCGAGCCATAAAACCTGATTTTCCGGCGCGTAGGTCGCCAGCGGTTTGCATTTGCCAATCGTTCCCGCGTTAAAAATCGCCGCGATTTCCGGCGCTGAAAGCACGCGGTTATAAATACCGAGTTCGTCAACCGCGCCGAAAAAAGCGTTTCGCGCATCGTTGTCGCCGCGTGCGCCGATTGCCGCATTCGTCGTAAAAACGAAATTTACCGCGTAATTGATCGGCGTATCGGCAACGCCGTCCAGATAGAAAACGGCTTGCGAGCCGGAAATCGAAACCGCGACGTGATGCCAGTTCGTATCGGTAATCGTGAAATTCGAAGTTATGTTGTTAACGCCGACTTGTGTAAAGGCAAGCCGGTTCGTCGGCTGGTCAATCACAATTCCCCAACCGCTCTGCCCGAAAGCGAAAATCGTTCCGTTCACAAATCCCGCGACCGGCGAATTGGTCAAAATTGCCGCGCTCGAACGCTTGACCCAAGCCTCGACCGTAAAAGTTTGCAGCCGCAAATTCGCCGGATTCCCGACAATCACGCGGTCGCCGCTGTTGCTCGCGTTGCCGTTGCCGCCAAGCTGAAATGCCTGTCCGACATTGCCGCCGGCATAAGTGACGTTGTTTTGAATGGTCCCGTTGCTCCGCGAACGCGCATCCAAAGCGTTGCCGTCGCCCGAATAAGCCGCGACCAAACCGATTGGCGCACCTCCGCAGGTTTGCGCCGCCGTCATTTGCGCCAAGCCGATTCCTAATAAAAAAACCGCTAAAAAGAATTTGATCGAGACTGCGTTGATTTTTTTCATTTTTTTTAACTTCTGTTTGGATAGATTTCGACAAAAAAAAATTTTTAACTATGAAATCAAAGTCCAGCCGAATCCTCCGGGTTTGAAACCTACAGCCCAATTCTGTTGAGCCTCTCCTTTACCGGAAGAATTTACAATGCCCAGTCCATCAAAAAATCCAAAGAACTCAATCCCGTAAAGTCCGTTCGTTACCAACCTTATGTTCACCGGCTTAAACCAAGGATCGTTTTGACTTGAACAACCGCCGGAATGGTATTTTATGAACCCCTTGTCCAGGGATTTCCAGCTACTGTTGCCGGGGTTGGTTAATGTTTCCGCCCAGGGAAGGTGCACCTCAACCTGAAAAGATTTTCCGTCATCGTCATTTAGTTCAACCACATATTTCATAATCTATTCTCCTAATTTGCGGGACTCATATTCGGCTAAAAATTTTTCTAATAAGGAACGGACAAATTGACCGCGATTTCAAAAAAGAATTTACTTTTCGGCAATCGGGAATTAAAATGATTGAGATAGCTGAAATTGGGGATTCAATCATTGGCTTTTTAAATAATTTTCCGTTCCGTAACTAATTTATTCTAGCGGTTGCGGCAGTGTCTTTTATTTAATATCAATTGTTTCTCAATTTAATATTAAGATGGTTAAACCGCTTGCTTCTATCATTTACGAGTTTGAAGATTTTCGTCTCGATACCGCTCATTTGATGCTTTATCGAGGTGATGAGGAAATCTCGCTCGCTCCGAAAGCAGCGCAGACGCTTCTCACGCTCATTGAACGACGCGGCGAAATTCTCGACAAAGACGAATTGATGGAAACGATTTGGAATGATTCGGTTGTCGAAGAAGCGAATTTGACGCAGTATATTCACGTTTTGCGAAAAATTTTAGGCACGGCGGCAAACGGCAAAGCTTTGATTGAAACTTTTCGGCGGCGCGGCTATCGTTTTAACGGCACGGTTCGCGTGTTATCAAATTCAAATGACGTTTCGCCAATTGAGGAAGCTGGAAATTCCGAAGCAGGCTCAGGCGGACAGCTAAAGGTTGCAAATCTGAACTCTCGACGTGTTCAACGACGCGGCAACCTAAAGGCGCTCAGCGAGGTCGATGTGATGCGCGAAACACACCATCCTGTGAACGTCGAGCGTTCGGGCAATATTTATTCGGTTTCCGATTGGCACCGCGAACCTGTCGCCGAGACGCCGCTGCCGGTTGTTGCCGCTACTCGTTCGAAATGGTTTCCAACTCTCGTCCTCGTGGTATTGGTCGCCGGCTTTGCGGCAATCGTGTTCGGTATTTACAAATTTTCTGTGAGAGACCGGGGCGCCGAGACACGAAACGTTCCTTTTATCGGATCGGACATGACCCGACTGACGACCACCGGCAGATCAAAACGCGTCGCGATCTCGCCGGACGGGCGATATGTTGCTCACATTATGGAGGGTGCGGACGGCGACAGCCTGTGGATACGACAGGTCGCTGTCGCAAACGATACACGAATTGCAGGCCCGTCGCCGAGCGATTTTGTTTGGGTGACATTCGCCCCGGACGGCAATTTCGTTTATTACCTCACCCTGGAGAGAGACAAAGGCCAGCCGGAACTGTTTCGCGTACCGGTACTGGGCGGACCGATCGTAAAGGTACTACACGACATCGCGCCGCCAACATTTTCGCCAGATGGGACGCGGCTCGCCTTTATGAAAACGTTTGAGAAAGAGACCAGACTGATGGTCGCGAATGCCGACGGGACAAACGAAGTGGTGCTTGTCACGCGCCGCGACCCCGATTACCTGAATATGTTCTGGTACGCCCCGGCGTGGTCCCTCGATGGAAAGAGCATCGCCTTTCCGGCAAATCAGGGTGATGAGAACGGCCGTTATGAGACGGTTCTGGCGGTCGATGTCGAGACGCTTGTGGAACGTAAGTTAACCGACGCGCGTTGGCAGCAGGTCGGACAGCCGCGGTGGCTCGCGGACGGACTTATTGTGACGGCTGCAGAAACGTCGACCGGCCCAAAACAGCTATGGCATATTTCGCTGCCCGACGGTACGGCCTCACGTATTACGCGTGACCTGAACAATTACGAGAATCTTAGCCTGACGTCGGATGCAAAGACATTAGCCGTCATTCAGGATCACGTCGTCTCGAACATCTGGACGGCCGGTGAACACGCGGCGGGCGCAAAACAGATAATGTCCGAGGCGGGCTGGCTCAACGAACTGATCTGGCTGCCGGACGGCCGTCTGGCTTACACGTCAAACGCTGGCGGCAGCTCCGATATCTGGACTATGAACGCGGACGGTTCGGGTATTCGTCAGCTGACGGTCGGTGCAAATGCGAGACTTGGGCTTGCCGTCACCGGCGATGAAAAGCAAATAGTTTTTGCCGCGGAGCGAGGGGGAAAGTATAACCTCTGGCGTGTTGGTATCGACGGATCGAATCCGGAGCGAATAACAAATGGCGACGGCGAGTTCTATCCGCAATGCACGCCGGACGGCCGCTGGATCGTTTATCAATCGGGCGGAAATTATCCGACGCTCTGGAAAATACCGGTCGGCGGCGGCGAACCCACACAAATAACCAAGACGAAAGCCTCACGGCCGTCGCTTTCGCCTGACGGAAAGTTCGTGGCATATCATTATCTGCAGTCAATCTCCGAAGGATCTCGGTGGGGCATCGGCATCAGCAGCATCGAAGACGGTAAACGGATCAAGCGTTTCGACTTTCCGGCGACGGTCGTCGAACGGATCGTAAAATGGACGCGGGACGGAAAGGCGATCGCGTTTCTCAACAGCCCCGGCGGGGTTCAAAACATATGGACACAGCCGCTCGACGGCGGAGCTGCCAAACCATTGACCGACTTCGCGTCAGACAACATCATTTCCTTTAACTGGAATGCGGACGGCAGTGGGCTTGCGGTCATCCGCGGCGTCGAAACAAGCGACGTCCTCCTGATCGATCGATCCTCCGCAAAATAAACAACTCTCTTTTCGCGTGAGCAAACGACGCGCCTCATTTTCCGCAAAGCGGTGAAAAGATCGTCGTGCGGATCGGGGGAATTAATTCGAGAAAATCGAAAGACGCTGAATTTATTGGTCGAAGATCTCTGGAATTTGGAACTATCTGTTAAAGATGAATTGTTATTGTTGCTCGGGGCAAATTTTTGAAGATTGCTGCCAACCATTTATTAAAGGAATTACCAAACCCCCGACGGCGGCAGCCTTGATGCGCTCGCGTTTCAGTGCCTACGCAATTGCCGATGTTGAGTATGTTTTCCTGACCACATATCCTTCAACACGCAGAATTTATGACCGGCAAGCGATTGAGAATTGGGCACGCACAAGCCTTTGGCAAAAACTTGAAATCATTTCAATAGAAAAGGGCGGCATTAAGGACAAACGCGGAATGGTAGAGTTCAAAGCCTATTATCTGGATTCAAACCGCGAATCAAAAGTGCATCACGAATATTCGAATTTTGTCAAAGAATTAGGCAAATGGTTTTTTGTTGACGGGAGTGTTGCGTAAACGTCTTTTCAATCAAAAAACATCGTCGCATCACTATTGCCGCTGCTTTTGGATCTTGTCCGTTTTTTATCACGGACAAGATTAACTGAATAGCCGTACAGATCGCTTCGGTAAAGAGTGTGAACAAACTCGACCGGCACACCTTTGTCCGTGTAAACTGTTCGCTCAATTTTCAAAGAGTTCGGCGTCGATCGCTTCGAGCCCGAGTAAGCCGCGCGAAGCCGTCGAACAATGAAAGAAAAAAGCGAGCGCGGTTGACGGGCATGTGGTTCCCGTTGCAAAGGTCGCAGCGGTTAAATCTCGCAAATTCCCTCCGAGCCCGCCGAATTCACACGGAACGATCAAGCCGGTCAGACCCTTTTCACGAAACAGTTCAGGATGCGGCAGATGGAATTCGCCTTTCAAATCGGCGTCTGAAGCTTGATCCGGCAAAACCGGAAGCAAAGATTCAACCAATTCCGCCCGTTCTTTTTCTTTGTCGGTCATATTCCCGACCAATAATTCGCCTGTTAATTTTATAAGTTATGGTTTCTTTATCTCATCGATCGTGGCGTCTTTAACTTCAGTTGCAAACCTTTTATAATCGCCGTATTTGATCAGATTATTGATGTTGATTCCCGCAAATAAAATCTTGATCGACAAATTTACATCTGCTTGTGAAGGCAGCCAAATTTCGTTATTGACCAATTCATTTTCAATGCTGAAAGATGCGCCTTGCTTTGCTTTGCCGATAAAATTCCCGATACTTTTGGTCAAAACTGCATCGAGCCTGACAACTTGCTTGGTCTTGGCATCTACCCAAACAGCCCCATTACAGAGCGCAAAAAGCTTTTCGTTTCGTGTTTGAGGCTTAAACGCCGGATTTGGCTCATAATCAAAAACAATCACATCAATTTCTCTAAAACGTTCGCGGCGCGGGTTTGTTAAAAGCGAACCTTTCAGCGCATCGGCGATCGTGATTCTTTGACCGTCACCGTTCGGTTGTCCGGCTCTTCCCGAACCTGTATCGCGTTCGGAAATTGCCTTACGTTCTTTTTCGCCAAGTCTCTTTTCAATTTCACCGACCTGTTTTTCAGCTTCGCGATCTTCTTTGGATTGATCTGATGACGACAACGGTTTTCCGTTTTTTTCTATCAAACGCTTGATTCGATATCCTTTATAGAACGTGTTATACGTTTTTTCAGAGCTTTTTTCGATAAAGTTGCCGGCCTTGTCCACTTCCCTGTCAATCTTTAATTCGGTGTAGCTGTAATTTTCTAAGATCTGATCGACCTTTTCCGCATTTGCCCTGATTTCATCCAAAAGTCCCTTCACATCCGGCAACGGTTCATTTGAAATTTGCGGAAAATCAAAATTCGATTTGGCGATCGGTTGGTTGTACTTCACCTCGTCTAATTTGATCTCATAAACCTCATCGCCAACTTTTGCAGTGATCGAAAATGCTGTTTGAATTCCGTTCACAGCTCGATAATCACTATATTCAAATGATTTAACGATGTTGCCCTGCGGAACTTCTTCACGTGCGATCAAACCGGAAATTGAATCAAAACAAATTTTTATCCGGACTGATTTTGTATTTGTGAGCATTACGCAGTTGGCCGTATTTCCGTTTATAGTGGCTGTGCCGACTGCAGAAAGTTTTGATTTAACGCTTTTTGCATTAAGCCAACGATTATTTCGATAACCGGCTTCAGCGAGAAAATCTTTACCCGTGCCGCCCGTTAAAGTTTTTAATCCATTACGTGAATCCCTGATCCAACCGGATTTTCCGTTGTAACCCGTCGAAACCTCAAAACCGTTCAAATCAAACATTCCGCGGTAGAGAGTTCCGCCGGCTGCCATCGTTGAATATTTACCCGAGGCACCGTCAGAAAGCCGTTTGATTGTTCCCGATGTCTGCGACGAAGTGATTGATTTCAATACTTTTTCACCGCCAAATGCTTTATTTGCCTGACTTAAAATCTTGTTCGGCGTTTGTCCAAATACATTTACCGAAAATGTTAATAATACCAATAATAAAATTTTCATAATTCCCGATTTTCCCCTTGTTCGTTCTATTTGTATTAAAGTTATAATAATTTGACTAAATTTTGCTAAAATCTCAAGAAAAACTAAACAAATTATATTAAAAAAATATTCTTTATTCTACTGATTGTGAACATAATTGCATCGCAAGCTATTGCACAAACTAAATTTGAGCTAAAAAAGCACATTCCAAATAAGATCGGCTTAGAATGGCAATTTAAGAACCATGTGAAGGATGGATTTTCACCTATTGTTATAAGAAACGCGCAAAAAGTTGATGGAAACTAAACTCAGTTTAAATTGATCGAAGCTCCGCATGATTGCTTTTGGACTCACGCAAGTTTGATTACAAATTTATTGCTGCAAATCTACAGTAATGATTTATGATGAAGTGCGGGGAGAGTTTTTACGGAATATAAATAGAATCAAATTTCGGATTTCGCATTATTAATCAATCCGAAGTTTTGGACTTCTTCCGAATGTTAGATTTTATCACAAATAACCGGTGAATTTTGGCGGTTTCAATTGTTTTCAATGACCCCACTAAACGGTCCGACTTTCCAAAATTGGATTGACTGAGACTCTTAGTTTTACTTTTTCAGATTAAATCAATCAGCTGTCGATTTTCGATATTTCGCATCGAAGAATGACAATTTTGACTTTTCAAAAAGCTTCTCAGAATCTAGCTGTCAGCTAAAAGCTATGAGCTTTCAGCCAAACCACTAATTTTTAATCTGACAAAGTAGAATTAGGTACTTTGAATAAGCCCTGAAGTTTCCGCCAACTCGTTTAATTTGCTATAATCTCGGAAATTCCTTAATGAGTTAAGTAAAAATGAAAAAGTTTTTACTTCACGCGGTTGCAACGCTGAAAATCGCACTTAACGACGCGTTGTCGGAATTGGCAAACCTCGACACGCGACGGGCAAAAGTTGCCGAATTGAGTTTTGTGGCGGCTTGAAGACCGCCGAGATCGCGGAAGCATCAGGCGCCCATTCAAATACTGTTTTAGGGGATTGGAATCTGGCTCGCGCTTGGCTAACATCTGAAATCAAATGAATCCGGAAAAGTGGCAGGAAATCAGCAGTATCTTTAACGCCGCTTTGGCAAAAAAAGCGGATGAGCGAGTCGCGTTTCTTTCCGAAGCTTGCGGACAAGACACCGAGTTACGTCAGGAAATCGAACTACTGCTCACCGCTAATGATGAAAAGGATAGTTTTATAGATTCGCCAAAGGTTGGCCTCGCACCGCTGTCAACCCAACCGAAACTACACAAAGACGAAAGGGTTGGTTCGTTTCAGATCATCAAGATGCTCGGCGCCGGCGGCATGGGTGAAGTTTACCTCGCCCATGATCTTCGTCTCAATCGTCAGGTAGCGATAAAAGTTTTACCGCGAACCTCAACTATTGACGAAAACGCCCGGAAACGCTTCGAGCGTGAAGCTCAATCCGCAGCCGCACTCGTCCACCCGCATATCTGTACAATTCACGAGATCGGCGAATACGATGGATTCAGTTTTATCGTGATGCAATACGTCGAAGGCGAAACACTCTCCCAAAAACTCAAAGGCAGAGTTTTGAAACTCGGCGACGCTATGAATATCGTCATTCAGGTCGCCGATGCTCTTTCTGAGGCGCACGATCGAGGCATCGTGCATCGCGATATAAAACCCGCCAATATTATTGTATCCTCACAGAATCTGGCAATCGTTCTGGATTTCGGACTCGCAAAACGAATTGTTTTTGATTCGGCTGAAACGGATTCAAGTTTGAAGTCGATGCTTAGTCAACCGGGGATGATTCTCGGGACTGTCAGTCATATGTCACCCGAGCAAGTTCGGGGTCAGGAGGTTGATACACGAAGCGACCTTTGGGGTTTGGGCGTCATACTGTACGAAATGCTCGCGGGCAAGTTGCCTTTCTCAGGCGAAACTGTCAGTCACACAATCGTTTCGATCCTCGAAAAAGAACCGCCTTTAATAGAGAATTTACCCGACCAGATACAGCTAATCGTCAGCAAATCGATTACAAAAGACATCGGGAAGCGATATCAATCTGCTGTGGATTTGTTGAGGGATCTTAAAAATTTGCGGCGTGAACTCGATATTCGAGGCGAACTGGAACATTTGATCGGGCAAAATAGTGAAACAGGAAACTCGTCGTTGGAAAATGAACAGCAAGTTGGTGCATCGGACGTGGTGGAGACTTCTCGCAATGGACAGACAGCCGCGACGGAGAATATGAAAAACTCATCTTCCAGTCTTGAGTACGCCGTCACTCAGGCCAAAAGACACAAGTTTGGAGC
>JANLTD010000385.1:0-3899 GCA_031362765.1 Acidobacteriota bacterium
AAAAAAGACGAAAATGAGCAAAGAAATAAGACAACTAAGACTTGACGAATAAAAATATCAACAAAACTGAAAATAGCACTTCACACGGTGTATTTTTGGAAGCGCCCTTTATTCCGTTTTTCAATCTTTATTGGCTTTTTCAAGTCTGGGGCGGTTTCCCGACCGACTACAATCGTTATGTTGACGAATATTCCTTGCCGGTACCGAAGCTCTCGAATGGACTTTATATCGCATATCCGATTCTGACTTTAATTCCGATTCTCGGAATTTTGTTGGCTCCTTTGGTTTTTATTTTCGTGATCGTTAAAACCTGCAATGCCGTCAACCGCTTGGCTGATGCCAAGCAGCAGAGACAAATGGTAAGATAATAGAGATTTTGTAACTTGAATGTTTGGGGCACAGATCGTTTTCGATGTTTGTGGATATTCGCCGCGCATCGCTCAATTTCATCGTAATTGCATTTCGGGTTCAAGAATATGAAAAAATGTCTGCAATGCCAACAGCTTTACGGCGACGATACGAATTTTTGTCTGGCGGATGGCTCGACGCTCGTTTCAGTTTCAGATTCGTTTATTTCGACTTCCGATGCGCCGACAATAGTGGGCAATTTTCCGGCGACACTGCCGCCTTCGTCCGAACTGCCCGCTGAAATACCGACAGTCTTAAGAAGTTTTCGGTATACTCCGCCGCCGACCTCCGAGACGCCCGCCGAAACGCAGATGGCGATCAATAATTTGCCGTTCACTCCGCCGGTTTCATACACGAACGCGCCGCTGCCCGAACCGAAAAAAAGCAATACACTTTTGATTGCCGTGATGGTCGGATTTTTTGCTCTTGTCGTCGGCGGCGCCGTCGTCGGTCTCGTAATGTACGGCCTAAATTCCTCAGATAATAAAGATACGAATACAGCCGGCGACAAATCAAACAAAAACTCCGCCGACCAAAAGTCCGTTAACGACAAGCTCGCCCAAAATCTGAAGCAACAGCAGGAAAAACTCGACACAGATCAGCAAAAACTCGAAGACGAACGCAAGGCTCTCGAAGCCAAAAAGAAGCAAGCTGCGCAAACGCCGCGGCCTTCAAACGCAACAACTGCGACGATCATTGATCCGCCTTCAAATATTCGCGCAAGTCCAAACGGTGCGGTCATCTGTGTGATGCGTCAGCGCGGCACGGTCGTTAATATTCTCGGCCCGACCGGTGTTTCCGACACCAACGGCACGTGGTATTACACCGACGCCTGCGGCCGAACGGGCGTGATTCATTCGAGCCAAATCAGATTTTAGATCTTATTAAATGTCCAACAAACTTCAGTTTGTTGCCCGCCGTGCGGAAATCGGTAAACTGAAGTTTCCCCGGACATTCATTTTCATTTAGGCTGTTTCCGAATCTAAGATCTTCTGCAATTCGTTTTCGTCCAATCTATAAACCGTGCTGCAAAATCCGCAGGTCATCGCCGCGCCGCGGTCTTCTTCAATCATTGACTTGACTTCCGTTTTTCCGAGCGACGCGATCAATTCAACCGCGCGTTCAAACGAACAATTGCATTCAAATTTGACTTCCTTTTCGCCCAATATCTCATAATCAATAATGCCGAGCATCATCTTTAAAAGGTCTTCGGGACCGGCGCCTTCTTTGATCGCGGTCGTCACTTGCGGCGCGTGGAGGATCGTGTCTTCGATCATCACGGCGATATTCGGGTCGGCCGTCGGCAGCATCTGGATCATCACGCCGCCCGCGCAGGTCACAAAAGGTTCCTCGGGCTGCAGATGAACGCCGAGCAGAACGGCTGACGGAATCTGTTCCGATTTCATCAGATAATGCGCGAAATCTTCGGCGATCTCGCCCGATTCGATCGGCACGTTTCCGATATAAGGCTCGCGGTGAAGCCCGAGCTGAAAGCCGGATTCGCGCGTGACGATGAACATTCCGCTGCCGATAATTCCCGCGACGTCAAAATTGCCGTCACTTCGGAGCGGCAATTCGGCGAGCGGATTTTTTATGTATCCGCGCACTTTACCATCGGCGAGCGCTTCGGTTACAATTCCTTCTACCGAACCATTGGATTCAATTTTCACGGTCAAGCGGTCAAAGTCTTTAAGACTCGACCCCAAAAGAAGTGTCCCTGTTAAAACACGCCCCAGCGCGACCGAAGCCGTCGGTGATGTTTGATGGCGACGGACGGCTTCGCGCACCGTTTCGGTCGTAATTACCGCCATTACTCTGACGGTCGCGTCAGCAGCTAAACCGTGAATAAGTTTGTCCATAAATTATAGTTTCGGAAATTCGGGCGCGAAAAGTCAATCGGGGAAAAGTTCCAGGTTCCAAGTTTCAAGTTCCAAGTTGGTTTGTAGAACTTGAAACCCGGAACCTGAAAATTAGAACTTGGAACCTGGAACTTGGAACTTGATACTTAGAACCCGGAACTTGAAACAAAGTGAAATGCGGGAACTTAAGGAATTACTTTAAGTTACGCGCTATTTGGGTGAATTTTTTGTGAACAGCACAATATATTGTGTATTTTTCTATTGACAAGCTGATTTAAGTTAGGGTATATTTCAATTCGCTCAGGAACAAATACAAACTCTGCTTCTTGAGCAAATACCAAAGTATTACTACTGCGCCCGCGTTTCAGAATGCACTAGAAAAGAGTAAAATTAAATAAATCAATTGTGTCTTTATAAGGACATCGAGGAGAGTTGAGCAAATATGAGTACAGTCTTTGAGCCTGTCGGAGTGGGCGAACTTGTCGCCAAAAATGGAAAATCGAACGGAAACGGCACGGGAGCTTCCCTTAAACGCGAAGAAAAAGCACCGGGTTTGAACGCTCAAAAAGTTATCGGTAAACGCTATTCATTGAAAGATCTGAACGGCGAACCGCTCGAGACGTGGGGCGATATTGTGCGCCGCGTGGTCGGTCACGTTTCAAAAGCCGAAACCGATTCGGTCAAACGCGATTATTTCTACGATTCAATGATGCAAGTAATGCTCAACCGCGAATTTGTACCGAACACGCCGTGTCTTGTTAACGCCGGAAAACCGAAAGGACAGCTCGCCGCCTGTTTTGTTTTGAATGTTCCTGATTCGATTCAGGGAATTATGGAGCACGCACAAAATGTCGCGATCATTCATCAAACCGGCGGCGGCACCGGAATGACCTATGAATTCTTACGCCCCGCCGGTTCGATGGTCAATTCGACGCGCGGTGTGGCGTCAGGTCCGGTAAGTTTTATGAACATCGTCAACGGGACCACCGAAGTCGTCAAACAAGGCGGTGTCAGGCGCGGCGCGAATATGGGAATTTTGAGCATCAAACACCCGGACGTTTTGCGCTTTATCCACGCCAAAAATGACCAGCACAGCTTAACGAATTTTAATATCTCCGTGACCGTCACCGATAGATTTATGGAAGCGGTTGATAAAAAGGAATGGTTTCAGACCGAATTTGACGGCGAACCGTGGACGCAAACCATTTTTGACGTCGTGACCGGCACGGATTACGTCGTGTATCGCCGTCCGAATGGCGAAACCGCGGTCTTTGCCGACAAACTCGCTTTTGAAACGGCCGATCTGTCAGACTGTACGATCGAAAATCCGCCGGCACCGGGCTTTATCTATGCGCCCGACATCTGGAATCGCGTGATCGCTTCGGCGCATAAATACGCCGAACCGGGAATCATCTATATTGACGAGGTTAACCGCCATAACCATATGATCTCCTCGATGGGACCGATCCACGCCTGCAATCCCTGCGGCGAACAGATGCTTCACTTTAATAATTCGTGCAACCTCGGATCGATTGATGTCGCGAAGTTTTACAAAAAGGTCGGTGAAGGCCGCGATCCTGACGAATGCATTGATTGGTCGCGGCTCGCACGGGCGACGCATCTGTGTACACA
>JANLTD010000400.1:0-2379 GCA_031362765.1 Acidobacteriota bacterium
GGCATAAACCGTGAGCATCAGGATTTGCATGTTCGGAAATTTCGGGCCGAAAACCTTGACCGCTTCAGAACCGAGCATTCCGGGCAAGTGAATGTCCATCAGCAAAACATCCGGCACGGCGGAAAAACCTTGTTTCAATGCATCTTCGACCGACGGAAACGCCCCGACGCAAACGTAACCGTCAGTTCCTCCGATCAGCATACTCAAGCATTCGCGGGTCACGGTATCGTCTTCAATGACGGCTGTTTTGATTGGTTGTGCGATTTTCATTTGTGAATCAAGGACAGAAAATATTCGATCTGAAAACATCTTACTCCGTCTTTGGTTTTAACTCTACTTCATTTACCGCGCCGTCCGAACCACCCGTTTATGCGGTAAGTTGCGAGCGGCAGGGTCAAAATAATTTTCGTTCCCGAATTTTCGTTCGAATCGAACTGTAATTTGCCGCCGATTTCTGCCGCGCGGGTCTGCATATTTTCCAAACCGCGGCCGCCGCGCGAATTTTCGTCCGGTTGAGCCTCGATCGAAAAACCTTTTCCGTCGTCAAAGATCTCAGCGATCAGGTTCGAGCGTTCGATGCGAATTTTGAGCGAAGCATTTTGACACGCGGAATGTTTTGCCGAATTATTGACGGCTTCCTTAAAAATCAGATATAGATTGCGCTTTTCTTCGGCGGTCAGATGCAGATTTTTCAATTCGGGCGGCGTATGAACCGTCCAATGGACATTTTTGCTGCCGAGCGTGTCGGCGGCAAAAGAGCAAACGCGGTCAACCACCGATTCGATCGAATCGCGGCGCGGATTGATCGCCCAAACTATGTCGCTCATCGAATCAACCAAACCGCGCGCATCCGAAGCGATCTGCGTCAGACGCTTGGCCGATTCGGGATGTGTGACGCCGTTTTGATGTTTGACGATCTCCGAAAGCATCGAGATCCGCGACAGCGAAGCGCCGATGTCGTCGTGCAGATCGGTTGCAATGCGGATGCGCACTTTTTCGAGTTCGAGAAATCGTTTGAAACGCTGGTTGAGCAAAAAATAGATCGCGCTGACCGTTAATAAAACCGCCAATGCCGAAAACCACCATGTTTTCCAGATCGGCGGCGCGATCCGAAAAACGATCGTCGCCGGATTTTGGCTCGTCAATCCCTGCGAATTGACGGCGCGGACGAGAAAACGATATTCGCCCGCCGCCAGATTTGAATAGTTGACGGTTCGGTCGGTGGTCGGTTTGCTCCAATCTTCGTCCGGGCCCTCGAGCTTGAATTGATAGCGAATATGTTCGGGCGAGGCGAAACCAACGCTGAAAAAATCGATCTGCAAATTGTTTTGTGTATTTTTCAAATCGAGCTTGCCGACTTCGTTGGTGCCGAGTTCGGAAACCGGCTGTTTTTCGCCGGCGATCCGCAAACCCGCGATCGAGATCGGCGGCGCAAAAGTTGGTTTATCCACCTCGGGAACAAACTTGGAAAGTCCGTTGCGCGTCCCAAACCACAACACTCCGCTTTGTTCGCGAAGGGCAACCGTCACAAAATCATCAGCCAAACCGTCAATCGTCGAGAGATGCAAAACCTGATTCGTGGCAGGCGAAATCCGGTCAATGCCGCGTACCGTGCCGACGTAAATTCTGCCGAAATTGTCTTCGGTCAGAGCGCGGATATTGCTGCTTGAAATGCCCGCCACTTTTCTAAAGACAGGTTTCTCGGCTGAAATATCATCGACGACGCTCAAACCATTCGCACTTGTCGCGATCCAGAGTTTTCCGGCGCGGTCAATCAGCAGCGCGGTGATAAAACTTGGCGGCAAACCGTCGGCTTCGCCGAAAAGCACAAATTTTCCGTCGCGCCAACGCGCTAAACCACCGTGATAAAAACCGATCCAGATATTTCCCTGCAAATCTTCGCAAAAGGCTGAAGGTGATTTTTTCGACGGAAAATTTTCCGCTTCCCCAAAGGCATAAAATTTATTTTCCGCGCGCCGCCACAGTCCCAAGCCGACATTTTCCGCCTTGGCGGAACGCGTGCTCGTCCAAATATCATGGCGCGAATCTTCAAACATTCGATAAAACGCGCCGTTCTTGAACTGAGCCGTGCTTTCAAAGATCGCCGCCGGTTTTTTTTGCGGCAGTACTTCGATTCTTTTCACATCATCGTAGCGAAACAACTTTCTTTCGGTCAGAAACCACCACGCGTTTTGCGAATCGAGAAACGAGATATTCGAAGTCCAGAGCGGCGTTCCGCGTTCTTCACCGAGATTGGGCTGAGCCGAAACGAATTTTTGCCCGTCGAAACGGCTGACAAACCAATCTCCTTCAGCCGTCATAATCTCGCCAGCGCTGTTTTGATAGATCGCGGCGATGTCGGCTTTCCCGAGTCCGTCG
>JANLTD010000401.1:0-6098 GCA_031362765.1 Acidobacteriota bacterium
TTTATTGAAATCGAGGAGCAATTCCGTCTCAAGGACAGCTTGAGTTCGTTGACCGATTACGATCTGGTGATTCTCGATTGCCCGCCAACGCTCGGCATGACGCTCACTCAGGCTTTGCTTTCGGCGCATTTTGTCATTGTCCCGATCGCCGCCGATTACTATTCGCACGAGGGTGTTATCGACCTCAATGAATCGCTACAGAAAGCGCGGCGTGGTAACGAGAATCTTCAGGTTCTTGGTTATTTGGTGACCCGTTATGACGCTCGGATGCGGGTCGCGAAAGAGTCCCTGAAACTAACTCAGGAGAAATACACTGATCTGGCTTTCGAATCCGTCATTCGTGAGCTGGCATCGATCAAAACAGCGCCCGCTATGCGGCTCACGGTCTATGAATATGAGCCTTCCGGCGAAGGTGCGGCGGATTACTCGGCGTTTACGGATGAAGTTGTAAGCAGACTCGAAATTTCCGCCCAGAAGGGCCAAAACCTTCACATCGTCAAAGATACTAAACTTAAGAGGAAAGTTAGCTGATGACCAAACAAAACAAAGTTCCCCTCAAACCGAAGTCGACCATTCAGATCAGTCGTAACCGCGGCGGCGGAAAGAAGCGGCCTGATCTGTTTGCGAATCTTCGCAATGTCGAACATCCTCTTGACGGAATGTTTCCGCCAATTGCGGATTTACCGACGGTGGTTCCGGGAAATCTGACTGTCGATCCAACGCGCCCAAATGAACTCAATCCCGAGATTCGGACGATGGAAATTCCGGGCGCGATAATTCCACATTCGTTGGATATCCAAACACAACAGTCATTGGATATCCACAACGAAAAAGGTATGGATATCCAGAGTGTTGAAGTACTGGATAGCCAGAAGACCGAGGGTACGGATATCCAACCAACTAACACAATGGATATTCAGGCACCTCAACCTCGGATATCCAATAATAACGAGCATGGATATCCGAATACTAGTACATCGGATATCCGGCTAAACAAAGTTCGGGATATCCAAGATCACAATAATTGGATATTCAACACAGAAACAACTGGATATCCCGAAGGTCACAACATGGATATCCACTCCGACATTATTGGCTATCCAACAGACACCGACAAGGATATCCTGATATCCAAAAACGAAAAACGGATATCCAACAAACAGAAGTCTTTGGATATCCAGATATCCAAAGAACCGAGCCCGGATATCCAAACCGATCCCAAAAAGGCCAACTGGAAAAAATATGAACCGCAGCGCCGGGCGAAGGGTGTCTTTTTACGAACAAACGACGATCTGACCGTGCGTTTCAAACAGTTCTGTATCGGAAAGGGTTGGGATTTTTCTTACGGAACGGAGCTCGCCTGGAACAAATTAATGTCAGACCTGGATATCCAAACATCCGGCGACTTGGATAGCTTGATAGCACTAGATAATAGAAGATTAACGATGATGTTTAAAAGTAAGCCCTTCATCATTAATCTTTATCTCGCGTACAATTCGATTTTCAATGAAATTTCCGATCGAACCACAAAAGGGAAGTGGGCGGCACGTTGGTCCCCGCGTGACGATGAAGCGGCGGTCCGCTACAACGAGATCCATCCGAACATCGTCGAACTTGGAATCATTCAAACTCAAATGAACAAGGGTTTCGGCCAAAGCAAAATCCAAACTTTCAAATACTACATCGATGAAATCGAAAAGGTCCTCAGCTCCGGAGTTACTGATGAACTCCTCGGAACCATATTGGGTTATCACCGAACGGTTTGGAAAAACACGACGAAAAGGGAAGTGGACCTTAGCTTTTTGGACAAATCGGAATGATCTTATCGACAAATTCACGAATGATTCGTCCGCACCGCCATTAAAAACGAGAAGGAAATCCAATTACGGTCAGTCAAAACACAATTTTTGAAACAAAACACACATCCCGGACCGATTCTCGGGCCGCACCTTAACGCTTTTGTCGCAACGAGATTCGGACGCCAAAAGGGAATTGAGCACAAAACCGAAACCCGTGCCCCCCAGGACGAAGACTACCGATTTCGATTTAGATCATCCCACTGCATTCAAAAATCGCCGACCGAAACAATCGCTTTTTCCTTAGCAACGCGGGAGCAACCACGTAAAAAAAACGATTCAAAATCCATCCGCGCAGAATCCAACTCAGCGATTAATACTGCCGATCACCATCTCCGGTTAACAACCAGTGAATGTTGACACCAGTTTTAAGTTTTAAGATGACTAAAAATCAGGAACTCCCCGCGCGAACCGCGTTTTCCTTCGGTATATTGCTTGATTCCGGAATCATCACCCAGAAGTATTCGAGCGATCACGGATTTCGGAATACAAATAAATGCGATTTTAAGGCGTTTTCCTCCTGCAAGCATTGTTGAACCAATTCTTCGGCTGAAAACCGCCTCAGGTGCCCGGAAACAACCGCGGTACGGTTTTGAACAATCAGAAGGGAAGCCACTTTCCATCCTCTAGCGGTAATCGGTTCTAAGTCACCTTAAAAATATCTAAGCCCCTGTGTATTCCGGTGAAAATGGCGTTGGCTTAAAGCCGATTCATACTTCAGACGTAAAACTTCTCTGATGACGGACATACGGATATCCGGATTCGACATGCTCAATAAAACTCCTGAAAATAAAGTTGGAAACTTATTTGTATAGAAAAACCTCCTTTTGTCCCGACCGAAAAGCTGTCAAACGCGTTCAAGTTGGCGCGGAATACGCAAATGGACGATGCCGATCCAAAACTGGAAACAGGCGATGAATCGATTCGCCACAGAGTTTGCGGAGCAGCTCGCTCCCTACATGTAAAAAAGGCAGTTACACAATCTGCTTGACAGGCTCTTGGTTGATGATATTGTTTTTTTTTGACTTGATTGTATGAAATCACGCATATCATATGCCGAAAACCATTACTGCGGCACTTAATTGGTTCAGATTTTATTTCTTTCCTACAAAGTCAACTTAACTTAACTTAAAAACTTATTTTTCCGTGGTCTCCGGCTTCAGCTTGTTCTCCTGTGGCGATTGCTTTTATGAACCCCGCTATTTGAATCAAATCTGAGCTTGGCGAATCCCAGTATTCAGCTTGTTCAACTGAAATTTTCAATAAAGCCAGAGTTGGATCGTCCAAACCTTTCGGAAACCACGCTTTCAATATCGGACTCCATAATTCCTCAATTTTTGTTCTGTCTTTCAATAATTCCGCAGTTCCCGAAACAGAAACATATATATGATCTTCGGGTTTGGAATAAGCGACATTTACCCGATTATCTTTTTGAATTTCTTCAACCTTGTAAGTTTGATCGCCAGTAAAAAACCATAAACTTCCGTCAGATTCAAACTGCTGAGTTGACATCGGACGCGAATGGAATCTGCCATCGCTGATGGTTGTCAACATTGCAAAATCAATTCCGTCAATTAATTCTTTTAGTTGGTTGATTGATTCTTCTCTTGATTGATACATTTTCTTACTCCTTAATTTTTTCCTGAATTCGCATAATAAATAATTGTTGCAAAAGAATTCTCTAACCGTTGATTTCTATTTTTACTTCATCAAGCAACATTTGCCTGTTTCAAAAACGGATAATCTGTGTAGCCTTTTTCGCCCGGCGTGTAGAAAGTTGATTGATCGGGTTCGTTTAATTCGGAACTATTAGCAAATCTTTCGGGCAAATCCGGGTTCGCCAAAAACTTTGCCCCAAATGAGATTGCATCAGCCCCATTCTCGGCTAAAAGTTTTTCGGCTGTTTCCTTGGTGAAACCTGCGTTTGCGATGTAAATTCCGTTGTAAAGTGGTCTAAGTTTTTCGTGCCAATCTGTTCCCGGAAATGCAGTTAGTTGAACATACGCCACTTTTTGCTCATTTAATTTCTCGAAAATATATTTGTAAACTTCATCTGCGTCAGGCTCTTGAATATCATTAAATGCCAAAGCGGGCGAGAATTTAACGCCCACTCTTCCGGCACCGATGGTTTGCTTCATCGCATCCAGAATTTCAAACAAAAAACGGGTGCGATTTTCGATAGAGCCGCCGTATTCATCAGCTCGCAAATTAACTGGCTTCATCAAAAATTGCTGAACGAGATAGCCGCGTGCCGCATGAAGTTCTACGCCGTCAAAGCCTGCATCGTCAGCATTTTTCGCCGCCGCCGCAAAATCTCGAACCGTCTGTTTTACCTCCGCATTCGTCAAAGCAACGGGTTCGACAAAATCTTTCATTCCGTCATAAGTGTAATTTTGCCCTATGGCTTTTACATTTGACGGCGAAACAGGCGGCTGATTATTCGGCAGAAAATCGGGCAACGCGATGCGTCCTGTGTGAAAAAGCTGCATAAAAATCGCCCCGTCCTTTTGGTGAACTGAATCAACGATTTTCCGCCACGAAATAATCTGTTCCATCGTGCAAATTCCGGGCGTGCGGACATAACCTTTCGCCATCGCAGAAATATTTGTAGCCTCGGTGATGATCAATCCGCCAGAAGCTCGTTGGGCGTAATAATCCGCCGCATAATCGGGCTGAATTCCTTCTTCGTCCGCACGGCTTCGCGTCATCGGTGCCATAACCATTCGGTTTTTTAATTCCAAATTTCCGATTTTCAAACCGTCAAAAAGTGCCGGCATTTTATTTTCCTCCGTTAATTTCTTTACTTGTTTCGTCAAAATCATCTGCTGAAGCCGGATTCAATTCCCAACGCTCATCATCGCGTTCGTCGATTTTTTCAACCGTATCGAGCGGCTCATTTGCCTGATAAGCCAGACCGAAGGCTTCGCCCTGCTGATCGGGATTTATATTTGCAAATGCCGCGTCTTCCTCGCTGATAATCGGGGAAGGCAGAGTGTAGTGCTCTTCGTTGAGTTCAGATTTCAATTGATCTAAATCCGATTCGCCGCGATCTTCGGCATTTTCAAATTCCTCCCGAACTTCCTCGCTGGCTATAAAATTGCTTGTGTCGTCAGTAATTTTCGCTTCAATCTGGTCAATATTTTTTTCGTTCATAATTTCCTTATTAGTTCTGTCTCAAACCGACTTAATCAGTAATTTCTTTCTCCATCACCTCAATCGCGATTTTTTCCTTTTTGATGTTTTGGTGGATTAACGCGAATAAACCCATATAAACATTGGCGATAAACACCAACGCAAATTCAGCAATAATGTAGCCACGCCAATCATCCAGCAATAATTTGTAGCCGGTCAAAATCAGAAAAAACAGAGCGACATAATGGCTAAAACAATATTCGCAAGTGAAAAGATAAAAAAACTTTCGTTCGAAAACGCTTTTGCCATCCACACTTCGTTTGGTGCAATATTCGTTTAAGTCACGGAAAATCTCCTCATGAGTTACCGTCCAAGCAACGCACGAGACCGGTATTGCCAATAAAAAAAGCCAAATTATCTGGTGGTCAATTTGTGGCATTCCGATAATTGAGAAAATGATTCCTGACTTTTGCCGCGACTTGAGGTTCTGTCATTTTGTCGGCTGTTTCAACGACAAGGGTTTTCCCGCTATGATCACTGCCTTCAAATCGTTTTTTAAGTTGGTCTTTCGCCTCGCCCGGACCGAATATAAAAACAGATTCCGCTTCGCTGACGCACGTAATTATTTCGTCATAATACCGCTTGAGATATTCTTTTTCTACGCTCAACCGAATATCATCCGCGAACTCATTCGAATTCGGATGATTTCGAGTGTCGGAATCAATATATTTTATTTCTTCGTCGCCATCCGTCAATAAAACGATGACCGCATTCGCACGATCAACCCATAAACCTGCATTGTTTTTCATAATTTTTTACCACCTATTTTAACTTTGCATTCAAAGTAATTTCGGCACCTGCCAATACTTTTGAAACAGGGCAATTTTCCTTTGCACTTGTAGCCAAGGTTTGAAATTCTGCGTCCGTAATGTTTGGAACTTTTGCTTCTGTATCCAGGATAATTGCCGGAATCACAAATGCTTCGCCTTGTTTTTCTAACTTTATGGTCGCTTTGGTTTCAATTTTTGTCGGCGAAAATCCTGCCTTACCAAGAGCCGCACTCAAAGCCATCGAAAAACATCCCGCGTGTCCTGCCGCGATAAGTTCTTC
>JANLTD010000405.1:0-2538 GCA_031362765.1 Acidobacteriota bacterium
TGGAACTGCGCGGCTGACTTTTACTTTTTCGACCATTAACAATGCCGCCAACATAATTTTTCTGGTTGCCGGTGCTGAAAAGGCCGAAACTCTGAAAAAGGTTTTGGAAGGTGAGTTTCAGCCCCTAAAATTTCCCTCGCAAAATGTTCGCCCGAAAAACGGAGAACTTTTATGGCTGATTGACGCGCAATGTGGCAAAATCATTGAAAGATAATGGAAATTGAGATCATCACCGCCATCGCTATCCTGTTCGCAGTTGTCTTTTTAGCCACGATCGATATGGCTTTTTCGCAACTTTCAGACCTCAGTCTGAGGCGGCTTTTTTCTGATCTGGAAGAAAGTCCGCGTCTTAAGACGATCGAATTTCTCGGACAGATCCTTGAAAATCGGCCGCGTTTCCGCTTTTCGCTTTCCGCCTCGATTCAAATACTGTTGATTGTCTTTTCCGTTCTTGTGACGATCGTTATTTTCCATTTCTTCCAGACTCCGATTGAACAATTGCTCTATTCATTGCTCGTCGGTTTGTCCTTTTCGGTCATTTTTCGACAGGTCATTCCGTGGCTGGTAACCCGTAATTATCCCGAAAAGAAACTGCTTTTTCTACTGCCGTTCGTGCGACCGCTTTACGATGTTCTACCTTTTATTGCGGATCCGATCGAGCCATCGTTTAAGGGTAAAATCCAGGCTTCGCTTGAAAACACGATTTCGCCGAATCAGCCTACCGAATCAGAAAAAGAAGATGCTTCCGATGATTTTCAGGCTTTGATGGAAGTCGGCGAGGCCGAGGGTATAATCGAAGGGAAAGAGCGTGAATTGATCGAAACAATGATCGAATTTTCGGAAACCCGGGCCGGAGAAATTATGACTCCGCGGACCGAGATCTGCGCTCTGCCGATTGAGGCAACTGTCAAACAAGCCCGAGATCTGATAATCGTGGAAAAATACTCGCGGCTGCCCGTTTTCAGGGAAAATGTCGACAATATTGAAGGCATTCTATATGTCCGCGATCTTTTGAATGCGTGGGCCGAAGGCAAAGAAACGGAAACGATCGAAAATCTCCTGCGTCCCGCATTTTTTATCCCTGAAACAAAATCCGCTTCTGACCTTTTAAAAAATATGCAGACCAATCACGTTCAGATGGCAATTGTGATTGATGAATACGGCGGCGTCGCCGGGCTTGTCTCGATCGAAGATATTGTCGAAGAGATCGTCGGCGAAATCGAAGATGAAGACATCGGGGAAGAAGAGATAATTGAGATCGTCGAAGGCGCGGGCGGTTATTTCGATGTTCACGGCTCAACCGAGATCGGCAAGATCGAACGGCTTTTTGAGATGGAAATCGAGGACGACGATTTTACGACCATCGCCGGATTCGTCACGAGCGAGGCCGGTTATGTTCCCAAAACGGGTGAAAAACTGACATTTCGCGGTTTCGATGTCGAAATTCTCCGTGCTGATGAAAAAAAAATCTATCTCGTCAGACTCCGCAAATCCGACGGCGAAACCGCCGACATTAACAATTGATTTTTATATAGAGCGATTTGCTTGACATTTCTCTGGCAATTGATTTCAATAAGTCAGGTTTATTTGTCAGAAAGATACTCTTAAATAAGTCCTATTTCCATAGTCATCATTTTTTATTTACCGGCTATTTATTAACCCGCGTTGATTCGATTAACGCTCTTAAGAAAAAAGGAGAACTGACAAATGCAACAAAAAACGACTGCGGAATTCCGAAATCCGCTTTTATTTTTATTGGTTATTTTGGGATTGATGGCGGCTTTAGTTATCGTCCCTTTTCAATTCCGTTCACAAGCGGTGAACAGCAGTAAAAAATTATTCCCGAGAACCGAAAGTCATTCGGAAGGTTTGGAAAATTACGATATTCGTGAACAGCAAAATCAGGATGTTCAAGAGGCTTTGTCTAAATATCGTCTGCAGACCGGCAAAGATTCGGCGATCGTCGCTGATATCCGTGACGGATTCGTGCGCGGCGAAGAAAATCTTCGGTCAAAAGTTTCGAGCTTAAAGATCGAATATAACAACGACCTTCGGATTCCCGAAGTGATCACGCCCGATATGCGGCGGCCTGAAATCGAGCGTTTATCCCTGCCGTCGGAAATGAAGCGTTCCGACATCCTTCGCAATTTCATCAAACAAAACAATAATTTGATTGGCGTGAACGAAGTTCAGGCCGATAATCTGAAAGTAACTGCGGATTATACGAATCCGAACGGTGAAATTTCATTCGCCCATCTCGAACAAACAATTAACGGGATTCCCGTTTTTCGCGGCGAAATCAAAGCCGGTTTCACAAAGTCGGGCGAAATAATCCGGGTTATTAACAATCTCGCGCCGGGTTTGGATTATGAAAATCTTTCGACGGATTTTCGTGATCCGCTCGATTCCGTAAAAGCCGCGTTTAGTCATCTAAACAAAGAACCGACAAAGCCCGACACGCAATTGTACGAATCGCTTTCGTCCGGTACATAAGCTGTTTTCGGCAGCGGTGATTGGGCGACCTTCGCTGAAAAAATG
>JANLTD010000129.1:0-8674 GCA_031362765.1 Acidobacteriota bacterium
CCTTTTGGGTAAAAATTACGATTTGCTTAAAGTTTATCTGATGCTTTCGGATAAGTACCGCGATAAATCAAACGATACTGATATTGTCAGCACATTGAAAGAATTTTGGTTTACCGAATCGAAAATACCCGAAAATTACAAAGAAGATGCGGAAAAGCAGTTAAAATTTTACGCCAAGCAATCCGACCGTTTCGAAGGGCCTGACAAATTCCCGCGTATTCAGAACGACGTCAATCTGGTCGTACAAGTTCGTAAAAAACTACAGGCGTTTCCGCCGTTCCAGCGCTATTACAAACGAAAAGTGACGGAAATCTCGAAAGAAGTTGAGAGCAAATTCGGTTCAATGACGGTTGAAGCAATATTGCAGCGCAACAGCGGCGATGCGGGGGTTATGGATGGCGGCGACGGCGTTCCGGGAGCCTATACGGTCGAAGGATTTAAGTTGATGGACACCGCCATCAAACTGTCAGCGAAAGAACTCAGCGAAACTGATTGGGTAATGACGGATGATAAATCCGCTAAACAAGAGGTTACCGATATCATCGAATCGCCGGATGCACAAAAGATCCGCGACCGCTATTTCCGTGATTATGCTGACCGTTGGCGAAATTTTGTTAAAAACATCAGGGTCAAACAATATAAAAAAGATTCCGACAAAGATAAAGATAAAGTTTCAGCAAAAGAGGCACTTGCATCATTTTCATCAGACAATTCACCGATGAAGGTTTTGCTTAAGGAAATCGAAAAAAACACAAATCTTTCATCAAAATCTAAAGCTATTGGTTGGTGGGATACGATCAAAGGCTGGTTTAAGACCGTCACGCTTCCAGACACGACGGGCAGCGAGGCGGTTGAAAGAGAATTTCGCCCGTTATTCAGTTTTGTTGAAGACAAAGGCGATAAAAACGCTAAAGTCCCGGTGGACGAATATCAAACCGCAATCACCGACGTTTCGCTCAGATTCAACGGATTTTCTGATAACGACATAAACGAATTACCGACGCTATCAGACGATGATAGAAATAAAAAATTTCCGCAGCTAAATGGCGTAATTGGCAAAATTGACGGTTTGACAAAATCGTTCAAAGATACAAAAGACGCGGCAGTCGGGCCATTTTTTGCCGAACTTTTGAAACAACCCGTCGGAAATCTGAAAGCATTGCTTGGTGCCGACACAATCAAACAACTCAACGACACATGGACGAACGAGATCTTAAAGTTAGCGCAAGATGCCGAGCAAGGTTTTCCGTTTGAAGCGAGCGATACCAATGCCGATTTTGCCAAATTAAAAAATTATTTTGCCCCGACCAGCGGGAAACTGTCGCAGTTTTACGATAATAATTTGAAGAAATATTTTGACGGCACGCCGGGACAATTAAAACTTAAAGATAATGCTCCTTTTACACAGGAATTTGTTGATTATCTGAACAAGGCATTTACGCTCCGGAAGGCACTTTTCGACAAGGGCGATGATGTCAAATTTGAATACAATTTTGAGCTGACCAATCCGAAAGATGCTTTAGTTGAAATGACGATTGACGGAATAGCTATTTCTTCGGCCGACAAACCATCATCACCAATTAGTTTTCCGGCAACCACGGGCGGCGGAAACGGCGTGTCAATCAAAATTCTTTCGACGACCGGAACAACCTCGACATCAGGAACGACGCCGACAACTTCGCCGACAACTTCGCCGACCGCAACGCCGGCCACGTCGCCGACCGCAACGCCAAAAAGCAAATTTATCGAGAACAATAATAACAATTCACCGGAGGAAAAGTCATTTTCGGGGCCGTGGGGATTGTTTAGGTTCTTTGATGCGAGCAGCCCGCAAAAGCAAACAGATAACTCATATTTGTTGTCTTATAAACTGAAAAGCGGGAAAACTTTAACAGCGAAAATCACTCCTTCCGGGGTTGATCAGTTTAACAAAGATCTTTATAAATTACGTGCGCCGAAAACTATTTTGAAATAGATCGGCCAAAGGAAAATTAATGAACGAAGCGAAAACACTACTTGAATCGGGTAATTTAGGCGGGGCAATCGAAGCGGCTCTCGCATTGGTAAAAGCTAATCCGACGGACGGATCCGCACGAATTTTTCTTTTCGAACTTTCGATATTTGCGGGCGATTGGGAACGTGCCAAACGACAACTCGATGTGATCGGCCATCAGGACACAACCGCGATGATCGGCTCAAAGATTTACGAGCAATGCATTATCGCCGAGGGAAAACGCGCCGACTTTTTCTCGAAGGCCGCGAAACCGGAGTTTCTCGCGACGCCGCCCGATTATATTTACGGACTTTTGACGGCGAACAATCGGGTGATTGAAGATAATTTGGCTGAAACTCGTAATATTTTGGATAAGGCAGAAGAAGAACGTCCGGCGTTTGCCTGCAAAATTAACGGTAAAGATGTGGAAGATTTTCGTGATTATAACGACTTAACCTCGTCAATTTTGGAAGTAATAATCAAAGACAGCTATGTTTGGGTGCCATTTGAGCAAATCGTAAAGATCACCTTTACCGCACCGAAATCGTTGCGCGACCTTTTTTGGCTGCAGGCTACATTGGAAACCGACAATGGCACGAACGGCGACGTTTTTATTCCGGCACTTTATAATAGTTCGTGGCGCAGCGGTGATGACAAGATTCGGCTCGGCAAAGTTACCGACTGGCGCGATATCGGTGAGGATATTTTTGTCGGCGAAGGAACAAAACTTTTTGCCACAGGCAGCGAACATAAAACAATTTTGGATTTGGAAACCGTTTAATTTGTTAAAGAGTAGGCGAAACGCCGGTTTTTTCCGTCAAAGAAAAAGCTGATTTTTTATAAAACGTCTGTATTATGTAAATCCGATGCAAAAACGACCAAATCGCATCGGCCGCAAAAATGGAAGTTTTTTAGCCGAATAGTCAGGCATTATTTTAGACCGTTTGAATGTAAAATAATTTTGAAAGTAAGGGAATTTTTTAATGGCAGAAATTGAATCAAAACCATCGGTAATTAATTTTGAAGCTTTACTTACGCCTGTTTCCGAAGAAAAGCCGTCGGGTCAATATCTGCGTTATTCGGGCATCTATGACGAAATTTCCGAAGCACGCCGGGCTGATTTAGATGTGTCGCAGGGAGAATGGCAAACCGAGATGAAGGTTGCCGATTTTCGTAAAGTTATTAGTTTAGCAGTTCCCTCGCTCGAAAAAGACACGAAAGATCTCCAGATTGCCGCGTGGCTTTCTGAAGCTTTGGTGAAGGAACATGGGTTTGTCGGTTTGCGCGACAGTTTAAAGATGTTAATAGGGTTTCAGGAAAATTTCTGGGAGTCTCTGCATCCGGAAATTGATGAAGGCGATATGGAAGGTCGCGCCAACGCCATCGCGTGGATGGAAGAGCAATCTGCTTTCGCCATCAGGCAAGCCAAAATTACCGGCTACGCAGGTTACAGCTACAATGATTCGGAAGACTCAAAACGCTTTGACATTCCCGATAATATTGAATCTCTCGATACCGCCGACCAGAAAAAATATAACGAACTGCGGGCGCAAGCCGAAAAGGAAAATCGCGTTACGGCAAATAAATGGCGCGCCGAACTGGCACAAACGCGCCGCGCCTTTTACGAGGGATTAGCGGTTTTGATTGACGAATGCTGGGCGGCCTATAACGACATCAATCGCGTCATCGAAGAAAAGTTCGACCGTAATCAAGCTCCCGGCATGAACAATCTGAAGAAAGCTTTGGATGAAGTTCACATGCAGGTTAAAAAGCTTTTGGAAGAAAAACGTAAAGAGGAGCCTGACGAAGCAGTAGAAGAAGAAGTCGCGGACGGTGAAACGGCGGACGGTGAAGGCGGCCCGACCATTAAAGTCGCAGGCGTTGCGACCGCCAGCGGCGCGATACAAAATCGGCAAGATGCGCTGAAACGACTCGGAGACATCGCCGTATTTTTTCAAAAAACCGAGCCGCATAGTCCGATTTCATATCTCATTCAGCGTGCCGTGAAATGGGGCAATATGCCGCTTGAAAGTTGGCTGCAAGATGTCATCAAAGACGAAACCGTTATTTTCCAGATCAGGCAAACGCTTGGATTTAACACCAATTTACCGGAGTCGTCCGATGTAACGAAATGAGGCAAGGATAGTTAAGAATTAAAAATTTTAACCATAAATTAAAAACTAAAAAAAGTAAGGAGCAAACAATAAATGGCAAGTAAAGAAAGCATACAACATAAAATTGACCGTGTTCGCCCCCCGCGCGTCCAAATCACTTACGATGTGGAAACCGGTGGAGCAATTGAATTAAAAGAACTACCGTTTGTGGTCGGTGTAATGGGTGACTTCGTGGGAAAACCCGAAGAACCGTTACCCGCTATCAAAAATCGTAAATTTGTTGAAATTGATCCCGATAATTTCAATCAGGTGCTTGCCGGTATGAAACCGCGGGTTGCTTTTTCAGTTGATAACAAGCTGCAAGACGACGGAAGTAAATTGGGCGTTGACCTGACATTTGGCAACATCGAAGATTTTGAGCCAGATCAAATCGTGAAGAATGTTGAACCGCTTCGAAAACTCGTCGAAGCGCGTCAGAAACTTTCTGATTTGCGGTCCAAAATGGACGGCAACGAAAAATTGGAAAACATCCTGAACGATATTATTGCGGATACCGATAAGCAGAAGCAATTGAGCGACATGCTCGGCATTGAAGGTAAAAAGGAGGAATAAATTATGGCTGATAAAGCAAAACAACAAGCAGAAGCTCAAGTCGAAGAACAGGTGCAGGAAGTCAGCCTTCTTGACCAGATTTTGACCGAAGGCAAAATGGCGCGTGACGACTTTCAAAAAGAACAAGCTAAAGATATGATTGGCGAATTTGTCAGTCAGGTGATGAGCGGCACACTCACAATGTCTAAAAATATGGACGTTGCGATCAATGCCCGTATCGCTGAGATTGACCGTCTTCTGTCGGCGCAGATGAACGAAATTATGCACCATCAGGAGTTTCAGAAACTCGAAGGTTCGTGGCGCGGACTTCATCATCTTGTCAAAAACAGTTTGACCGGCACGATGCTGAAAATTCGAGTAATGAGCGTGACGAAAAAAGAACTTCTCAAAGATTTTGAACGGGCACTTGAATTTGACCAATCCGCAATGTTCAAAAAAATATACGAAGAAGAATACGGAACATTCGGTGGTGCGCCCTACGGCGCGCTCATCGGCGACTACGAATTTGGTAATCATCCTCAGGATTTGGCATTGCTGGAAAGTCTTTCGCAAGTTGCGGCCGCCGCACATGCACCATTCATAAGCGCCGCGTCGTCGGAAATGTTCGGGTGGGACGAGTTTTCGGAAATGACGGATGTCCGTGATATTTCGAAGATTTTCGACCGCTTGGAATATTCAAAATGGCGTAGTTTCCGTGAATCGGAAGATTCGCGATATGTTGGGCTGACGCTTCCGCACGTTTTGGGACGCGTGCCCTACGGAGCCGCCACCAAGCCGATCGAAAATTTCAATTTTGAAGAAGATGTTGACGGCACCGACCACAAGAAATATCTGTGGAGCAATGCTGCCTACGCAATGGGAACCCGGCTCACCGAAGCCTTTTCAATGCATAGCTGGTGTGTCGCGATCCGCGGTGTCGAAGGCGGCGGTCTGGTTGACGGTTTGCCGACCCATACATTTGAAACGGATGAAGGCGAAGTTGCAATGAAATGCCCGACGGAAGTAGCCATTACCGATCGTCGTGAGAAGGAATTTTCCGACAACGGGTTTATTCCGCTTGTTCACTGCAAAGGCACGGATTACGCTGCCTTTTTCGCGACTCAATCGTGCAACAAAGCGAAAAAATATGATACTGATTCGGCAAATGCTAACGCGCGTTTATCAACACAGTTACAATATATTTTCGCCGTGTCGCGTTTTGCACATTATTTGAAAGCAATGATGCGCGATAAAATCGGTTCATTTATGTCGCGGCCGGAAGCACAGATCTTCCTGAATCGCTGGATCAGCAAATATGTTCTGGAAAACGATGTCGCACCAGCAGCGCAAAAGGCAAAATATCCGTTGCGCGAAGCACGTGTGGATGTTTCGGAAATTCCCGGCAAACCGGGGTGTTACCGGGCGGTTGCTTTTCTGCGTCCACACTTCCAATTAGATGAACTTTCTGTCTCGCTGCGGTTAGTTGCGGAACTGCCGGCACCGGCGAAATAATTAAGATTTGCAAAAAAATATTGCAAATCTTTCTAAAATTTCGCAAAAGAAATCTTTCGATGCGTCTTAATTAAGAAGCGAGCAGTAAGACTCGAAGAAATTGAAAGATGTTGAGGACGGGGTTGTTTGGCTGAATAGCCAAACAACCTGACAAATAAAAAAAACAGTTATACTGATAAGGAGCAAATTAAAATTATGGCACAAGCAGATTATTACTTGAAAATTGATACTATCGAAGGTGAATCCGACGCGGTCGGTTTCGAAAAACAAATGCAGATTGAATCCTGGTCGTTTGGCGCAAGCAACGCAGGTTCAGCGACCCAAGGTACCGGTTTAGGCGCCGGAAAAGTTAGTCTTCAAGACTTTCACTTTGTCGTCCAAAACGGTAAAGCATCGCCGCAACTCTTCTTAGCGTGCGCAAAGGGCAACCACATTCCGCAAGCTATCTTGAGCTGCCGCAAAACGGGTGGCGATGGTAGTCCATACACGTACACGAAAGTGACGTTTGGCGACATCGTGATCTCGTCGTTCCAAACCGGCGGCAGCAACGGAAGTTCGATTTTGCCAATGGAGCAGATTTCGTTCAACTTTACAAACATTACGTTTGAATATTTCCAGCAAAAACCGGATGGTTCGGTTGCTTTGACCAATACCACCAGCTACGACATCAAGAAAGTCGAAGGCACAGGAGCCTAAAATTTTCGAAGGTCTTCAATTGTCCGCCATCGGTTTTCGGCGGCGGACAATTTTCAAAGAAATCAAAACACTTCAAATACCGTCGCTTGCAAGCGGCGGTATCTTTTCACTTTTTAAATAATGGCACGAGTTGATAACGAAATTCGCATCACGCCTTCAATTTTGGATCGGCTGCTCGATTTTGAGCCGGATGTGTCGCGAGAAGCGCCGAAATCGCGTTCAAAATCGCTTCGTGAATTAAAATTATCAGTGCGGCGCGATTTAGAATGGCTTTTAAATTCCCGATCTTTCCCCGAAGAAATCGACGAGCGTTTGGAAGAAGTTAAAAAATCGGTCGTCGTTTACGGATTGCCGGATATTACAGGAATCAGCGCGAAAAGTCATATCGAGCAAAAACGATTGGCGGATGCGCTGGAAAACTCGATCAGAATCTTTGAACCGAGATTTTTGAATTTGAAAGTTACACTTGAACCTGTCAACAATATTGACCGGATGTTAAAATTTCGTATCGAAGCGCGTCTTAATGTCGAACCGACACCCGAACCGATCGCTTTTGATACTGTTCTACAGCTTGGAAGCGGGGAATTTGAAGTAAAGGAAAAATAGCCAGCACTAAAGTCAAGGAGGATTAAATGAGACTAGATGTGATGCATATTATGCAGGAAAGGCAGATGAATTGTTGGCACGCTTCGGCAAGAATGCTTTATGGTTACCGAAACTCCGCCTGCATTAATCCGCTTCCGCAAGATTACGAAAGCAACCAAGGGCTGACCGCCGAACAGTTTATTGATTTGGCGCGTGATCTGGGCTTAGAGACGCTACCGCAGGTAAATCAGAGTTTTAGCTGGCGATTTATTGATGATAATTTGGGGAGTTACGGACCAATTTGGGCGGCTGGACAATGGAACGGTGTAAATCATATTGTAGTTATTACAGGTGTTGATGAAGACGGAACACTTTATGTTAATGATCCGGCATTCGGAGCGCCGGTCATCCGCAGTATGGCTTGGTTTAATGCCCGAATAGATAAAAATGTACCGATTCCGATGATGTATTTACCCTAAGACAATTTTGGCATACTGATCAAAGACAATTATTTCGAAAACAAATCTTAAATGCGCGACGAACTTTTAGGTTACTACGAACGCGAACTCATCTTTCTGCGGCGAATGGGCGCAGAATTTGCCCGCAAATATCCGAAAATTGCGGCGCGGTTGCTGCTTGACGAAGAAAAAATAGAAGATCCGCATGTCGAACGAATCATCGAAGCCTTTGCTTTTTTGACGGGAAGAATTTCATTAAAACTCGACGACGAACTTCCTGAAATCACCGAATCTTTTCTAAATGTTCTTTATCCGCACTATCTTTCGCCAATTCCTTCATTGGCAATCACGCAGTTTTCCTTTGGTTCGCCAAATGATAAATTAACGGCTGTGCAAAAACTTGAGCGTGGAGCAAAGCTTAATTCCCGTCCGGTTGACGGAACGCCCTGTCAATTTCGCACAGGCTTTGACGTTCAGCTTGTACCGATGGAAATTCAGTCTGCCGCGCTTGAATCAAACGCGCCGAAAGACGGACGCGGAAAATATACCGACAGTCATATTCGCCTTAGTATGCGTTGTTTCGGCGACGCCAACTTACACGAGTTTAAAGTTGGCAGCTCAAACGAGTCGCTAAAGTTTCTGCGTTTCTATATCAACGGTGACCCGCAACTGATTTTTCCGCTTTATGAAATTATTTTCAATCAGGCGACAAAGGTCGAATTTCG
>JANLTD010000440.1:0-4751 GCA_031362765.1 Acidobacteriota bacterium
GTGAACAGATTCTTCCCGTCTTCGCGCCCTTCGCGGGCAGCAGCTGCCAAATAAACAAGATCAGAAACAAAAACCCGAGCAGAGTTTCAAAAACGGCGTCAATGTTCGTGAGCTCGAGGGCCCGATTTCGCGGAATGTGAATCGCTTTGAAATAGCTTGTCATCTGGTCGTCGTAGTTCACGCCAAACCAACCGACCGGATCTGGCGGCTGAATCGTGTACACGACATTGTCGTTCGCATCCACGACCGAACCTTTCGAAGCCCATTTTTCCAAATTGATCTCCGGTGTGCCGTCAAAAAATTTGTCGAATCCGTTTAAGCCCCAAAGCAATGCCCAAAACAGCCGCAGAAGCGTGATCAGATTGATCTTGTTGTCGATTAAATAAATGATTCTCGTCATTTTCCTCTCGAACTGAATATGCGAAATTTAACGCTTCAAACCGCCAAAAAATCTAAAATTTGAAAATCGTATCAATTTGAATGCGATTTGTGAAACGATTCAGCGAGCCCGTCGGATTTGTTCCGAAAGGTCCGAGTAAACCGTTTGGACGTTTGCTAAACAAGCCCGTCAAATTAAACGTCACCCGAGGGTCAGCCGTGTAGTTGAAAAACAGGCGATGAGCGGCAATGTCCGAACCTTGAACCAGATCGCCCCAGTTGAACGGCGTCAGAACCGCGTCTTTTTCGATTCGCAGAAATGTATAACTGAATAAAAGGTCGCCGCTGACGGGCGCATTGAAATCTCCGCCGCGTGTTTTCCGCAAACTCTGAATTCGATATTCCGCCCACAACCCTTGGTTTTCGTTGTTCGGAAGAAAAACATTCGCGCCCGAAGAGCCGGCAACAACGACATCGCGGGTTTGCGTGTTGCGGACGTAATCGAAAATCAAAGTCATCGGCTGATATTTGAATTGTTTGAATTCGAGTTGCGCCATCAAATCAACCAAATTAAAACCCGAAGCAAGCCGTCCGTCGCGATTGACAGCGGCGTTGGTCGCCGACGACAGGCCTAAATTTCCGTTGCTCGAAGACAAAAATTCGCGCGGTATGGTCGCCACGCCCGTAACCGTCTGTGCCGGCGAAGTTGCGGACGCCGGAATCGTGATCGTGACGGGCAATTGCAAATTGCTGCCGAAAACCTGAATCGGCGTTATCGCGCTCGTGTGGGCAAAATTGAGGTCAGCAATCGACAGCGTCAGATTGATTTTGGACGAAAGCGCAAATTTGCCTTGCAGCTGCGCTCCGAACAAACCCAAGTCTCGTCCCGCACGGCTCGATTCTTCAATGTTTATCGTGCCGTTGGCGTTACGGACAAAGGTTGTGCCGCGCTCCATCAGAGGCAACTGCCAGGCGCTGAACGTGATATTTTTGAGGAAAGAATTTTTGATGTCGCGTGAATAGATTTCGCTCACCCCTTCGACTTGTACATCGTTGTCAAGCGTCATTTCGGTGCGCGTCCAGGTCGGTTCAAACTTGCCCGCGATGATTCTGAGGCCCGGAATCGGGCGCGGTCGCCACGCGACATATGCCTGGTCAATGCCAACCGGTTTACGCGAGAAAAAATCGGTCAAAACCGAATTTGCCGAGGCCGGACTTGAAAGATTTCCGCTCGTCAAACGAATTCCCCATTCAAACTCTTTCTCCATTCGTTTTTCGCCGTTATTGGCATAAAAACCTGAAAAAACATCGCCGCCGATCTTGCCGCGGACGGCAAACCGCAAACGATAACGAATCCGCTGGCGCGGTGAAAGTTCGTTGCCCAAAATTGCCGGATTATTAACATTTGCCGCGTTGTCCAAAAGTCCGTAAATGGAATCGTATTGGATCCGCAAATCGCCGCTGAAACCAAGCGTTCCAAGCTGATTTTTGGCGATTGATTCGGTCGTCTTTTTTGATTGTTCTTCGACTTTGCTCAATCGCGCTTCGATCGGATCGGTTTGCGAAGACGTTGAATTATTTGAGGTTTGTGCCTCAACCGTTGGGTTTTGATTAGTTTGCGGCGAAGCCTTTTGCAGTTTCTCGATGATTTTCGATTGTTGGTCAAGCAACAATCGCAACTGCTCGATCTGTTTTTGCTGTTCGCTAAGTTGGCGTTTAACCTCTTCCATTTCCGACGAATTTGAAGGTGTCGAAGAGCTTTTCGGCTTTTGTCCCAGTGTCGGCTGAAAATACTGTGCGGAAGCAAAAATGCAAAAAAAGCCAATCAAAAAGACTGATGAAATTAACGTGCGTAAATCAGGATTCATAAAAAACCTCAATCATCCTACTTGTCAAAAACTGAAAACTCCGATGGATTCTGAACTTCTAAATCGGCAATCTTAATTTGCACCAAACCATTTTTCCAGATTGCAAGCAGCATGACTTTTTTAGTCAGAACGATACAAAAAAGTTAGAAAACCGGGCGATGCTCAAATTATTCCGAGTGCTATGAACAAATGCGTAAATATGGCGAGTATTCTGACAAAATAATTCTGCTTTTGCAAGAAATAAAGAAATAATTACCTTTGATTGAGCGATTCTTCGCAGGCAAAAGCGTAGAAAAAACACTTAAAGGGCGGCAGATATTTGGTATTATAGAAATTGACCGGAACCAACAAACAACACCCCGTAAGTGAAGGAAATATCAAACAAACCAAATTCAAAAGCAAGGCGAAAATAACCAGGATTGAAGTCCCCGGCGACACTTTAAGCGGCAGAGACGGGATGGTATTGTTTGTCCGCTATCTGAGTAGGATCAATATTTATCCGCTGTTATTCGGATATTTTAGCGGAATTCGGCGAAAGGCAAAAAGAGAGACCGTGTGGAACATTTTCAAACAGATATTCTGTTTTTTAAAACCAGAGAACGTCTGGTTTTTTCCAACCAAAATCGTTTTGCAAAATATAATCGCTCGATTTAGGTAATATACTCATAATGTTATTTTGGTTTTAGACCCGATTACGAAAGTTGAACAATCGTCGCCAAAAAAAGGTTAGTTCGTTTAGAATCCTAACGGGCAACACCGGTTGATTTATAAAATTTAAGTTAAGTGCCCATCATTAATTGCTATAAACTTTGCTTGAAAAATAATTTAAGTTAAGTCATAATACCAATTCTGAATCTACATCAAATATAAGGAGAATAAAGGTATGGAAGAAGAAATTTTGGCTAATCAGAAAACAATTATTGAAAATCAACAGTCAATCATTGCCAATCAAGGGAAACTTGACAGAGTTTTGGAGAATCAGGAGAGAATCGCGGGTAATCAGGATAAACTCGATAATATTTTGGGAAATCAGGCAAATATTGCCGGTAATCAAGACAAACTTGATAAAATCCTGGAGAATCAGGCAAAAATTGCGAGCAATCAAGACAAACTTGACCGAATCATAGGGAATCAAGAAAAAATCCTGGAGAATCAGACAAAAATTCTCGCCGCCACGAACTAATTTTGCGCTTTTAAATTTTTAAAGAACTGCAGAGTTCGAACGATTTTGTTCTCTGCAGTTCTTTCTTTTTACCACTCACCAAGCCGTTGTATTTCCTGAGCCGACCAGCGCAGGGATTCGCTCTGACGCAGACTCAGACCATACAGTAAGCCGATCGCCGCTTTCGGATATTCTTTCGATAATTCGCGGAAATCATCCTGATGCAAACTAGCCAGTTCGCTATCTTTGACGGCGATGGCATCGGACGTTCTTTCACCCGGATTGAGGAAGGCGATTTCTCCAAAAACGGTTCCGGGCGGATAATTTGCCAGACGCTTATAATGACGCTCGGATGTATCGAGACGAATATCAATCTCGCCTTCTAATACGAAAAATAGTTCCGCTCCGAAATCTCCTTCCTGAAAAATTAGTTCGCCTTTTTTGAATTTCTGAAATTTTAACCGTTCTTTCAGTTTGGAAAGTAAAGAAGCATCCATATCCGATAAAATATCAAACAAACTCAGATCACGTTTGGCGGCAGATGGATCGAGTCCGACATTTTCTGATTTCAACAATGAATTTTCGGCATATTCCAATGCTTCATCAAGCCCGATAAATGTCCGCACACCGACATCTACGGCGGTATAACCGGTTTCAAGAAGCGATTTTCCGACATCTTGTCCGAGACCGATCTTCTCATGCACCTCGCAAAAAATTATCTCTCCGCCCTCTTTATGAATCCGCTCGACAAGTTGTTGTAAAATTTTTGCTCCGGTCAGATCCACCCGGCGAACTCGTTTCATTTGAAGTATTAGCCATTGCGATCGTTCGAAAAAAGGCTCCAACTCTTCAAATAAGCTGTCGGCTTTAGCAAAGAACAGATCGCCTCTTAATTCGCAGATTACGATTCGGTCGCCATTTTCTTTGAGAACTAAGCGCTGATTTTTGGGTCTTTGTTTGACCGAATGAAATTCCGAACCGAAAAAACGGCGATGAATGACTGATTCTTTGATCTGATTGCGCAGATACATGATCATGGCAATCAAAACACCCAAACCGACCGCAATCATCAGGTCATAGATCACTGTTACGGAAGTTACTAAGATTGCGATCATCGCATCGGAACGTGATTCACTACGCGTCAGCCATTTGAGGATGTCAGTTTCGAACATTCCGAAACTCACGCGAATGATAATTCCGGCAAGGACGGCGATCGGTAAAAGCGCAGTTAAAGTTCCTCCGACTGCAACCATTGCGAGCAGCGATAAACTCGTAAAGATACCAACCCAACGTCGCCCGCCGCTTTTTATTGCCAGAGTCGTGGGGGGGGGGGGGGGGGGGGG
>JANLTD010000470.1:0-2735 GCA_031362765.1 Acidobacteriota bacterium
CGACGGACAGGTCGAGATCATAGGGAGACAGGAGACTGGTGACAAATGACAGTTGGCAGGAGAGCTGTGTCGTCTGCGGTTCTGTGGCAGACGGAGCCCTTACTTGCGTGCGTGCGGCGATAATGGGGGACACATGGGCTACTGACGCCGGCTCAACTTAATCATCAATAGAACCTAACTTAATCAACCCATTTTCGAAGGCATAGATGACCAGGTTCAGGCGGTCGTCAACGCCTAGTTTTCCGTAGATAGAGCTGAGGTGATGGCGGACGGTGGCTTCGCTTATGAACAGGCGCTCGGCGATGATCTTGCTTTTTAGGCCTTTTCCGATCATTGCGATTACTTCAATTTCCCGAGGCGTTATGGTTTCAGGCGCAGGGCCCTTATTGCCGTTTGTTTTGTTTCCATTCGACGATTCGTTATTTTTTAGCAAATTGCTAAGAAGCGCCTGATTTAGATATGTTTCGCCCTTAAACGCCTGTCTTATTGCTTCGATCAGTAACTTCGAGCTCTGATCAGATCGGACGATGCCGACGGCTCCCAACTTGAGTGCCTGTGTTGAACATTCGAGATCTTCGCCGTCAGTGATAGCAACCACTTTTACATTTGGGTTTGAAGCGCGGACTTCCTTGATCATTGCGACCGGATCACCCGCTTCAAGATATATCACGGCGATATCCGAGCCGTCAGACTTGATTACCCCGTTTTTTTCCGAATTGAAGCCGCTCGTTGTCATAACCTTTAGATCTTTATTGTTTTCAATAAGATAGGTCAGGCTTTCGCGAACGATCCGGTGATTCGCGATGATCGATATCCGTATTCGGATATTAGGGCTTTTTGTGTGGGTCTTGGTCATACAAAATGCTGAAATCGTTGGTTAATTAGATATGTAAGAAAGAATGTTTTCCAGTTTTTGTTATAGTTAGCAATTTTTGGTTGATCGTAATGCTCAGCGCTCCCCGTCCTAATTGTATTATATGATGCGACATTCTGATAGCGAGTAATGCCTTAATGTATATAGCACATTTATATAGCTTGGAACAAGTATTTCTCTGTTGATGTTCATAGGTGGGGTCAGATGTTTTTCCTGGCCTGAAAGCTGTCTGGATGATTCATCGAGTCAAATTTTTAAACAGGATGAATTTACCTTAAACCTGAATTCTAACCCCAAAATACCGGCCGTACCGGCGGATCTTGTGTCAAAAAGTTTTGAGGTTAAACCTTATTTTATATAGTGAGTTGCTTCTTTGCCAAATTATTCGACGCTCGTTTGAAGTAATTATGTTCTGAAATAGACCGCATCTGCCGATTACATGAATAGATCCCGGTATAGGATATTTATCATTTAGAGCATTTTCTGCGTATAGATGCTATGGGATAAATATCCAGCATGAAAGTATCGTTTTTTCCGATGTGTTATCTTTTAGGGTGCTGTATCTTCATATACATTCACTCAATCTGATTGTACATTTCGGTGGGGCAGATTCGTCCGCTAAATTCGATCAGCGTAAGTTTTGCTTTTCGATTGTGTATATATGATGGCCTTAAAAGGCCATTAGCAGAATTGACGATACGTAATAGCTGAAACGCCGGGATTTTTGTGGGCCGGTTAGGCAGCTTTCGTCGATAACGGGTTGATGGCTTTGAATCAAGGGAAATACAGGATTTTTGAACTGTCAGAGGAGTTTTGGCGTAATTCGTCTTTTACTGATTATTACTGGTATCGTTCGCGACACCGAAAATGACCGGAAAAAGTCGTATTTCGGCCACGAGATAGACATTATGGCTAATAAATCAATAAACATTTTTCTCATCTGCGACCTGTCGATATTCAGGACGGCCCTTCGCATGTTGATCGAATCGGAGAGTCGGCTGAATGTTGTGGGCGAGGCTTCGGATGCAAATTCGGCGGCCGAGCAAATCGCAAAGATCCGCCCCGACCTTATCCTTGTAGATGTTTCGGATGTTGACGAGCGGGCACTGCTTCCGTTATCGGAGCCGAAGATCGCCAAGATACCGGTATTAGTACTCACCAGAAAAGATCAGGTCGAGTTTTATCAACAGTGTTTGAAACTCGGCATCAGAGGGCTGGTATCGAAGCAGAACGGCGCTGATGTGCTTTACAAAGCTATCGAAAAAGTTTGCGAGGGTGAGTTTTGGTTCGACCGGTCGATCATGGGCGCGACCATTCGGCACATGATAAATGAAAAGCAATCCTTTCTCGACAACCCGGCAGTGCAAAAAGCGAATGGAATGACGGACAGGGAAAAAGAGGTCGTCGAGCTCATTTGCAAAGGGATGAAAAACAAGGGGATCGCTGAAAAACTGTTTATTGCGGAAACCACGGTCAGACACCATCTGACATCGGTTTTTAACAAGCTTGAGGTGGCCAGCCGACTGGAACTCGTCATCTACGCGTTCAAGCATCAGCTCGTCAAAGTGCCGACGCAAAAAACGCCATTTGAGGAAAACGGAGGCGATGGGGCGAATTTACATTTTGTTTGAAAAAAGAAACTGAATTGACTGTGAATTCGGTCTTTCTTCGTAGTTAATAAAAAAGGGCATTTGATGCACTTTTTACCAATACGGTGCAAGCAGTATTGACATCTAATGAGGTCGATTGGAAGTTGATTATGTGAACTACTTAAATACTACGCAGCTCATGAATTATGGGCACTATAATTTAAACTGCCTGAGTTTTCAGGTTTCCCCACATCGGGGTTGTCATGTGCAAC
>JANLTD010000043.1:0-1927 GCA_031362765.1 Acidobacteriota bacterium
AGCGGTTTTTTGGGTTCGCGGGTGATCAAATTTATGACGCCGCCGATCGCGTCTGAACCATAAAGCGCAGATGCCGCGCCCTTGACAACCTCGATCTGTTCGAGCCGCGCGGTTGATTGACGGTCGAGATTAATATTTCCGCTTTTGATGCCGCGGGCATTGACGACCGGAAAACCATCGAGCAAAACCAAAGCCTGCCGCGAGCCGATGCCCTGGATCTGTTCGCCGGCCGCGCCCGACGAAGTTCCTGTTTCAGAACCACGCCGCGTCACAACGCCCGGAACTTCCTTCAAAACCTCGCCAACCGATTCATAACCCGTGGTTTCAATCTGTGAACGCGTAATAACCTCGACCTGCGTATTCAGACTTTCGCGCAGCTCTTCTTGCCGCGAACCGGAATACACAGTTGTTTCAGCCGATAACGGAGCAATCTCCAAAGCTACTTTGATTTCTTTGCCGACCGTAACTTTTTCGGTCTTGCGTTGAAAACCGTCTTTACTGATTATCAATTCAAAGTTTTCGCCGTTTAAGGTTGCAAATGTAAACTGACCGTTTTGATTTGTCACAAATGTTCGTTCAATGCCCGTGTCAGTGTTTCTTAAGACAACGACGACCCCGACGATGTTTGCGCCATTTTGATCTTGAACTGTGCCCGAAACCGAATTATTTTGTGCTTGTATGCCAACTGCTAATAAGAATGTAATTAATAAAACCGATATATAAAATGACATGTATTTTTTCATAGATTAAATATCTCCCTGAATCTGTTTGATCTTCCTGTTTTTTTTCGTTGTGTTTTCTATCAAAAGAACTTTACTTTATTTGGAACCTCGAAATTTACATTTGCAATGACCATACCATCAATAAAATCCTTTATTTATTGGGATGTTAATTTCGATCGTCGTGATTTTTTACCCAATACAAAACTAAACCGCGAAAAACTTCGCATCAGTGTTTGCAAGTAATCATATTTAATACGATCAAATCTTTTAATTCGGATTTGAATTACATTTGCTAATCCACACGGAAAGCGGTTCTACTTTGTGAAGTCTTGAAAAATATCAAATTGATTTAATGCTCCAGGTTATAAGTTGATTTCATTCTAAACAATCAGGTCAGGACTGGAGCTCAATGGCGTTAAGTTAAGCGAAAAATCTGCATAAATCGTAAAACAGGCTGTTAGCCTGTTTTAATTTCGCGCCGCTAAACTGTTGATAAATACAGTAAAGCCGGAGAAACAGACTAACAGTCTGTTTTACGTTTTCTCCTTAACTTAATGCCATCGGACTGGAGCGCACCCCAGTCTTTACGTTTTCGTTTTCCGTGAAAATAACCTTTCAGTCAGGCATTACACTTTGAAAACACTTATTGTTGATGTATTTCGATTTGATATATCCGGCTGTTTGAATTTAACACAAAATAAAACCGTAGTTTTTTCATTTCAAACTGATTTTTAAACAAAAAAAGTGAGCCGAAACAGTTCGGCTCACAAAAACAGAGGAGTGTCAGAAAAAATTAATAAATAGTAAATCAGGAATATATTGTGCACCATTAAGATTATTAGCAGCAGAAGTTTATAAGAAATTGAATGATAAAGGAGTAAAATGTAGTTTATTAACAGGTGATTATAGAAAAATAGAAGAAAATTCAAAACATATTTCAACAGGAGATGGCGGTATGCTTATTACGAACAGTGAAATTCTTGCAGAGAGAATGAGAAAGTTTGGAGGTATGGGATTTAAAAACATTAAAGCCTTAAACGGACAAGTTAGAAAAAACAAAGATACCTTTCAAGACCCAAAATACCTTCGTCATGATGCTTTTGGCTACAACTATCGCTTGCCAGAAGTTGCTGCTGCTGTGGGGCTAGCTCAAATGGAGCGCATAGATTTTATTGTTAAAAAGAGAATGCAAGTTTCTAAAAAAT
>JANLTD010000496.1:0-1500 GCA_031362765.1 Acidobacteriota bacterium
TAGGAAGTCACATCCGAAGCGCCGACATAATAAATATTTCCGATGATCTTAAACGGTTCAACCGGTTGATTCATCGCACGGTCGCCTTCGCTTTTTTGAGCGAAGATCAAGCCTGAAAGACAAAGAATCAGCGCACATAAACAAACGATATTTTTTTTCATAAACCTTAGCGAACAGGTCGCGGATAAACGACCGGACTTTTGTTTCCGTCCTTGTCAACGGCGCGAACGCCGAAAAAATAATTGTCTTTGGACATTTCTTTTGCCGTGTAAGTCAAAACATTGCCGACAAAAACGGAATTTGTCCACGTCGCGCTCGTCGTGTCGCGCCAGACGACTTCGTAACCGGCGAGATCCGCGTCAGTATTTGCGTCCCATTTCAGATCCGTGTCATTCGTCAATCGCGCCGTGACGATGCCGACATTTTTCGGTTTCGCGGGCGCGAGCGCAAGCGTCGCAAGACTTATGAGATTGACGCGGGCGACGTTCGCGACATATTGAAAATCAACGAATTCGGGCAGATCGCCGTATTGAATGCCGTTTTCGGTGCGGACGTTTTGATGCTGGCGCGTGTAATCTTCGTTCGGTTCGGTAAATCTGACGGCGGCAAAACCGCGTTCGAGAAACGGAATATGATCGCCGCCGCGCAAGTATCGGTCGCGCCGGTACATCATCCAAACGCTGAAAGTTTTCAGATATTTATCGGATTGTTCCTTGATAAATCTGGCAAGCTGCCGCGCCGAAGAATCGTTTTCGCCGCCGACGCTGCGGCGCGTATTGCCTTCGGCTTCCGATTCATTCGACGGCACGCCTTCCGAAAAGACGCGTACCTTATTGCGGTCGGGCGAATTTTTATAACTCGTCGTGCCGCCGATAATGTCGTTGGTGAACATTCCCTCGATGTTCATTTTTTTCTCGACGGCTTGTTTGGCGAAATAGGTCGCGCCCAAAAGTCCCTGTTCTTCGCCCGCGACGGTCATAAAAATGATGGTCGCGTCAAATTTTCGTTTCGACATTACACGCGCTAATTCGATGACGGCGGCCGAACCCGAAGCGTCGTCATTCGCGCCCGGCGAATCGCAGGTTGCGTCCGCCGGATTCGCGCACATCGAATCGTAATGCCCCGAAACGACATAAATGCGGTCGGGATTGGTCGTCCCCTTGAGCGTTGCCATAACATTCGTGACATTGATGGCGACGGGAACGCGCCCGCGCGGCGGCGGCATTGCTTCCTGCAAATACGTCTGTTTTTCGACCGTCAGACAACCGCCGCAATCGGCACTGATCTTGCTCATTTCACCAAAAATCCAATCACGCGCCGCACCGATTCCGCGCACGGGATTATCCTGCTCGGAATTTGTATTGCGCGAACCGAACGAAACGAGCTTGCGAATCGTCGTTTCGATATTCTTCGCCGAAATTTCCTTGAGCATCTTCTGGATTTCGGGATTAAGTTTTTCCTTCGATTTCTGCGCGAATGAATTCACCACAAAGACACAAA
>JANLTD010000498.1:0-5187 GCA_031362765.1 Acidobacteriota bacterium
GGTCGGCCGCCCGTGCGTCGCCCAGCGCGTATGCCCGATGCCGTAATTTCCGTCCAAAGGATTCAAGCGAATCGCTTCTTCGAGATTACGAAGTTTTCCTTCGGCACGCCGCAGCGAAAGATGATGATTTTCATCCACGACCGCAATCCCGGCGGAATCATATCCGCGATATTCCAATTTCCGCAGTCCGTCAATAATCAACGGCACAACTTGTTTATTTCCAACGTATCCAACAATTCCACACATAATTTTTAATCAATAAAGATAGGATTTTGTAATTCAGGTTTTCCGTAATCTGCGCCACCTGTTTTCACAATCAAGTTTGGCAAAATTTGGACTTCGCCTTTGCCGTGCGTATGTCCGCAAAGTACAGTCATCATTTTTTGAGGATTATTTAGCATTATTTCATACAAAACTTCGCCAACAGCTTGCGAGCTAAAATGGGGCAACCAGCTTTCATCCGAAATTTTTCCGTCATACCAACAAGACTCTTTGAATGGCGGAACGTGCGTTAAAACCAAAATTCGATTGTGTTTTTGTAGTGCAACAGGCAAAATTTGTCGAAAATAATCTGCTGCTTCGTCTCCAAGTTCATTCAATTTGGCAAACAACGAAGTTCGGCTCAAATTTCTTAGTTCATCAATCAAAATGTAATCATTTAACCAAACTTCCGAACCGTAAAAATCGCCGAATCTACCATCAGACCAGCCATCATGACCGACTAAACAAGTTTCGCCACTTAACGAAACAACTCCGACACTCGGAAGCCATTTTAGATTAGCAGAATTTTGGCTTACTTCCATTACTATTTGACGAGTTTGAGAAATAGAGCCTCGATAAAAATCGTGATTTCCCAGCACAAAATAAATTGGGACATTTAATTCGGAGTCTAAGATTTTCAAATATTCCACTAAACTGTCAGACTCGGCAATGTCGCCACTAATTAAAAGAATATCGGTATTGTTTTGAATTATTTGCCGACAAAAAAACCTAATTTCTTCCAATCTCAAAAAGTTAAGGTGAATATCAGTTACCCAAGTAAGTTGACGCATACTCTTTCAAAATAGACCTCAATTCTTCCCTTGACGAATAGTAGCAATGAATTTCTCCTTTCGTTTACCAAATTCTTTCATCCGTTTCAAAGATTCTTCCGCCGAGAGTTTGGCTCGTTCAGGACGTTCAATCTTTACTTCTTTCACGACTTTTGCCTTTTTGGTCGTGGCTTTATGTCATTGAAAAAGATTTTAACATAATTTTATGCCGCTTTTTTAACTTCTTCGGCAAGTGCAGCGATAAATTTCTTGTCGTTCAGCAATTTGTTTTCGACTTCTTCAAGTTTTAATTCGTCTTCCATCACGGCGCGAAGTTTTTCGTTTAGTGCAATTTGCAATGCTTCTATTTCTTTACTGTCGGCGTGATTTTGAAAATGTCTTAAAATGTCTAAATCCAGTTTCATCTGAAATTCGACCTTTGTATTTGAAGGATGCAAATCTCCTTTCGTCGCACGGCGTTCGGGCGGAATTCGGTGAAATTTATGTTTGCCCGGTTTGAGTAATTCATCTTCGGGAATCCCGGACGCTAAATCGCGTTCGTAATCCTCCTGATTTATTTCAATCACTAAATCTTTTTCGGTTTCCTTGACGACTTCGAACCGAAACGGCTGAATTTCATTCTTTTCCATAATTCTCTTTCGTGTATTCTTTTTGATACTTCGCTTCCGCTTTGCGCACCGTAATAATCCGAATCGTATCCGAATCAATGCGTTCGGCGTAGATCACAAAAAGCAATCGCCGACTCGAAAACCCAATTATATAAAATCTTTTTTCATCTTCGGAATGTTCCGGATCAAACCCACGAACAACATTCGGGTCATAGAAAACTTCAATCGCCTCATCAAAACTTACCTCGTGATTTTTGATGTTCAGTTCGGCTTTGTTGATGTCCCATTCAAATTTCATTAAGTATTTTGTGAAGGATCTTTTTATTCCTCGTTCAAAGTTTTAATCACTCTCGCCGGTGCACCGACAACTAATTTATTCGCTTCAACGTCCTTTGTGACAACACTTCCCGCGCCGGTAACGGCACCGTCGCCGACCCGCACGGGCGCGACGAGCATTGTGTCCGAACCGATCTTGACATTATTGCCGATTGTTGTTGAGTGTTTGTTTTTGCCGTCGTAGTTACAGGTGATTGTGCCCGCGCCGATGTTGGTTTTTTCGCCGACGGTCGCGTCACCCAGATAAGTCAGGTGGCTTGCTTTCGAGCCGCGCCCGAGAATCGTTTTCTTGAGCTCGACAAAGTTTCCGACCTTTGATTTTGCTTCCATTTTGGCGTGGCCGCGAAGGTGTGCCATCGGCCCGACGGTGCAGGCGTTACCGATTTCCGAATCAATGATCAGGCAATTATCCAAAATTTCAACGCCGTGTCCGACCTTTGAATTCGTGATGCGCGTGCCCGGACGGACCGTGCACCCGTCGCCGATCGTGCTTTCGCCTTCGATCGTCACATTCGGAAAAATTACCGTGTCGCGCCCGATCGAAGCCTGTTCGCTGATGTAGGCGTTTTTCGGGTCAATGAACGTCACGCCGTAATCAAGCATCAGACGTTTGATGACGCGGCGGCACAAAATGCGTTCCATATCGGCGAGCTGAACGCGATTGTTGATGCCTTCGATCTCGTGCGAATCGCCGTGCCGGTAGATCGCAATATCTTCGCCTTCGTTTCGCAAAAGCGCGGGCACGTCAGTTAAATAATATTCGCCCTGCGAGTTTTCGTTTTTGACGCCCGAAAGCGCTTTGAAAAGTTTGCGCGTCTCGAAACAATAGATTCCAGAATTGATCTCTTTGACCTTGCGTTCGTCGTCTGAAGCGTCTTTTTGTTCGACGATGCGGTCGAAAAGTCCCGCGTCGTCCCGCACAATACGTCCGTAACCGGTCGGATCTTCAAGTTTGACGGTCAGGATCGTGCAAGCCGCGCCTTTCCCGCGATGCGCGCGATGCTGTTGGACGAGTGCGGCCAGAGTTTCGGCGCGGATCATCGGCACGTCGCCCGACAACACCAAAAGCGTCGAATCTTCATTTTCCAAAAATCCGCGTGCCGTATTAACGGCGTGTCCGGTGCCGAGCTGTTCGTTTTGCCAGACAAATTCGGCGTGGTCAGCGTCCAATTCTTCCAGGACGGCAGTTTTGACGTCCTCGCCCTGATGTCCGATGACGACATAAACTTTTCGCGGGGCAAGCGCGGTCGCCGTCCGGCAAACGTGATTGATCAGCGGACGGCCGTCGAGTTTGTGCAAGACCTTCGCCAGATTTGAACGCATCCGCGTGCCTAATCCGGCAGCTAAAACCAACACATCAAGCGTTTTTTGTTCACTCAGAACATTTTCCATAAAATCAGAGATTGTTTTTAACTCAAAGAGAAATAGAATGCGGATGAACCGGGGACTCGACTGATATTCGCGGATAAATTCTTTTTATAAAAATCTGCGATAATCCGCTAAATCAGCGTTTATCCGGTCCTATTTCTTTTCAAAACACTAAATCAAAACCTTACTTCTCGGCTGTAAAGCACAGAGCAAAGTGACCTGCGCCAGTTTTTCGGGATGATGCCGCACCATCTCGCCTTCGTCCAATAGATTACCATAAACGACCTCGGCACCTTCAATCGTTTCGGGCGTGATGGAACCATGTACACCGATTTGCTCCGCGCCTTCTTCCGCGTAGCGCAAGAGTTGTTCTTCGCTGATCGGGCGATTGTTGACGACAACGTAATCGAAATCAATTTCGGGCGCGTATTCGCGAACGGTTTCAAGATGCCGCCGCGCCGAAAGTCCGTCGGTTTCGCCCGGTTGGGTCATCAGATTGCAGATAAAAATTTTGACGGCAGAAGATTCGGCGATCGCTTGCGAGACACCTTTAACAAGGATCGGCGGCACCAGCGATGTAAAAAGCGAGCCGGGGCCGATGGTAATGACATCCGCATCGTAAATCGCCGCCAGAGCTTCGGGCATCGGGTGACAATCTTCGGGTTCAAGATAAAGCCGTTTGATAAAATGTCCGTGTTTTCCGATATTGGTTTCGCCGCGAATGACGCGACCGTCATTTAATTCGGCGGCAAGCCGTACGTCGGCGACAGTTGCCGGATAAATATGACCTTTGCTGGCGAGAATTTCACTTGAGAGTTTGACGGCTTCGGCAAAATCGCCCGTGATTTCGGTTAAAGCCGCGAGAAAAAGATTTCCGAAACTGTGTCCGCCAAGTTCGCCGCTCCCGCGAAAACGATGCTGAAAAAGTTTTGATAAAAGATGGGAATCTTCGCTCATCGCGACCATACAATTGCGAATATCGCCGGGCGGCAACATCTGAAGTTCATCGCGCAACCGGCCCGAGCTTCCGCCGTCGTCCGAAACGGCAACGATCGCCGACAGATTTTTAAGCCAGACAGGTTCGGTTTCACTCGCGCCGACAAATCTTTTCAAACATGAAAGAAGCATTGAAAGACCATTGCCGCCGCCGATGGCAACAAAATTCAAACCGTGCGAATTTTGCGAAAAAAGGTGATTTCTCATTGATCTTAGGGAAATTTATCGAAAAATTGAATAATCGGCAAGAAGAAACCCGGAATCGTTTCTCGTTTGTTTTGAAATTAATGAATCAGGCAAGCGCGTTTGCCTTGATAAGTCTAACATTTTTTCGATTTCACGGGCAATGTGTTTTTAATCCCGCAAGGTATTGCCTCAGCTAAAAGTTAAAGTAAAGATTTATTGCCGACGCGCGCGCACACGAAATAAACTAACAACTCGCCTTCCGCAATTTATGAAATTTTACCGCAAAGGAGGCTCGTGGACGCTAAGTTTTTTGAAATATCGTTTGAAAGCTCTTTATTCTCAATCGAAATATCAGGCATTATTTGAAATAAAGAAATTATTCACGAAGGCACACGAAGATTTCACGAAGGAAAGTAAAAGTTACCGATTAGTAAGAGATGCTAAATAAAGTTACCCGCTAAAATTTGAGACCGAAGTCCCGCAAATCCTAAGTTTGCGGGATAGCTTAAATTAAATTCAGCAACGGCGACAAGCTCAAGATTTGTCGAACATCTGCCAGTTATCTAATTTTGAGAAATGGGTAATGTTATTAAACCTTTGTTACTTAAGTTAAAACTGACCCGATAAAGTGCGATAAATCT
>JANLTD010000620.1:0-3527 GCA_031362765.1 Acidobacteriota bacterium
GACCAAAAGCCAAAGACCTCATCAGATACATAAAGTTTTCAAAAGACTACCAGCCTTTCTGCCGCCCGAATCGAACTATGTCAGTTGCGACCATAACAAATACTCGCCGCGCCGAACGAATCTCGACAAACCTTCCGGTCAGAGTCGAAGCGCTCGAATCAGGAAACCAGCTTTGGCGGGAACTGACGCTGCTAAAAAGCGTCACACGAAGTGGCGCAGATTTTTATCTGAACCGTCTTTTTGAAGTCGGGCAATTACTCTTTCTGACGATCCCGATTGAAAAACATTTGCGCGTTTACGAGCCCAATGCAGACCAATACTGTATTTGGGGCATCGTCCGGCACTCTCACCGGACCGTCATCGGAAAATCTCACGTTTATCACACCGGCGTCGCATTTATAGGCCGCGAAGCACCTTTCGGTTATCGAAAAGAGCCGACAACAATTTATAAGCTCGGCGAACTCAATGAAAACGGTTTATGGGAGATCTGCGAAGAATATCTGCCCTCGGCAACCCGTAAACATCCGCGTTATTTGATTCCGGTTGAAATTTATCTTGCGGTTTTTGATGCCGAAGGAAATATCGTCGCCCACCAAAAAACCGTCACGGAAAATATCTCGGCGGTCGGCGCCTCCGTTTTCTCAGGCTTAGATCTGAAAATCGGCGACACGGTTAAAGTGATGAAACAACACGGAAATTTTTCCGTGTCGGCGATCGTCCGTGACCGCCGCGTCGGAAAAGACAATCTTCCGCGACTTCATTTAGAATTTATCAATGCTCAATTCCCGCTCGACGGAATTGGTTAATAGTCTCTCTGAACAAAGGCTCTTTCCGACTTAAATGTTGATGTTGGCGATTCGGTAAATGTTGATTGCGATCACTACCAGTTTTCGGCGCGGACAATTGTCCCTAACCGCCAAACTTCCGAATATGAATTACCGAGAATCCATCTTGAATTTATTGATGCAGCCTTTCCGATTGACGAAATTTCATTACGCGGAGAAAAAAATGTTTCGGATGATGATGAAATTGTTTCAAATGAAGAAAGCGCGGTGCCGATTGAAGAATTTGCCGAAGTTTAGTTATGCTAAAGACTGAACATTGGTTTTCTTCTAACTGACCGTGAAACAATCCGTCCCCCGTAAATATCCGCCGCCGATCGTCGTTGACGCCGTTCGTTATTTTGTGTTCGGTATCAGCAAAATGCTCTGGCGCATCGAATATCACAACAAAGAAAATATTCCGAAAAATCTAAACAGCGGTTTACTGATCGTCGCCAACCATCAAACATATTTCGATCCTTTCTGGATTTGCGCGCCGATGCGCCGGAAATTTCGCTTTATGGCGTGGGACAAGGCTTTCGACTGGTTCTTTGTCGGTTGGCTGATCCGTTATCTCGGTTCGTTTCCGGTTGACACAAAGCGCGGCACGACAAAAAGCATTTTGCGCGAATCGCTGGGCGCACTGAGCGATGGCGCGACGCTCGTCGTTTTTCCCGAAGGCGCACGGACATTTCCCGACGGCAATTTATTGGAATTCAAAACCGGCGCAATTCGGATCGCGATGGAAGCAAATGTTCCGATTCTGCCCGTGACTGTGCGCGGCGCCAACCGCGTCTGGTCGCAAACAATGAAATACCCGCATTTTCAAAAGGTCGAGATCTTTTATCACCCGATCTTTGAAGTTTCGAAACCCGTCAACAAAGAAGAAATGCGCGAACATCTCGAAAAATTAACCGCTCAACTTGTCGAAATCATCGGCTCTGCTCTTTGATTGAGACGGAGCGACGCGGGGACGGAGCGACGCGGGGACGCGGGGACGAAGAGATTCTTTTTGAAATCTCAAATTGGAAATATAAGAATCGAAAATTATAAACGTTTTTCTCGCTCCGTCTCTCCGTCTCCGCGTCCCCGCGTCTCTCCGTCCCCGCGTCTCTCCGTCCCCGTGTCTCAATTATCCGGCGGCCGCTGCGGGGTTTGCGGATTTCGTCGTTGCTGTTCCTGCTGTTGCCGCTGCATTTCTAGAGCTTGCCGCAGCTGTCGCCGCTGTTGCGGAGTCATTTTCTTCCAGACATTCGGCGGAATTTGATTTCTGTCCCGCGGATTTTTCGGCGGCGGCTCCGCGTCACGCGGTTCGTCTCCGTCAACCATTGCATCATCTTCGTCATTGGTGACGATATTTGTTTCCGGCTTTGGCTTGGTGATCGGTTTCGTCGTTTCGGTCTGTTTCGTATCGGTCTGTTTCGGCTCGGTTTTTGTCAGAGCTTCTTTCAGCTTTGATTCGTTTGAAACATTCCCGGTCGGCGAACTCGCCGCCACCGCATTCGAGTTTTCGGCGTTCGTTTTAGTTTCGGCAAGATTCGTGTTTTCGAACGGATCGTCGACCATTATAAAATTTTTTTCGGTATTCGGATTTGCCGGATCATTGCCCAGGCCAAAAACTTCCGGGTTATAAACATAGATCGCCGAAGCCGCGCTTCCCGCCAGCAGCAAGCTTCCCAAAGCCGCGCCGATTGCCAATCCGCGCCGCGGTTTTTTGCCGTTCGCCGCCTGCGTCAGCGGATGGATCTTTGTTTTTGAGTCTTCAAGATCGCCTGTAATTACCTGCGGTTTGATCTCTGTGATCTTTGATAATTCATTTGAAAAGGTCTCGGTTTTAACTTCCGATTGTTTGAGATTGGCGGCTTGCGAAGTATCAGATTGCAGTTTGGTCTTCTGCGAAAAAATATTCGTATCAAGCCGATCGTCCGTAATGGTCGGCGCATTCGCCAAAGGATCTTCGTCTTTGACGGCCGCGAGCAATTCCCGCATCGCTTTCGCGGTCCCGGGCCGCTGATTCGCACTCAAAGCCATCGCTTCGTGCAAAACTCTCGAAACGCCGGCCGGAATATCGGCGCGGATCTTGTTTGATTCAATGAGCGGATCCGATTTCTCGCTCAGAACATTCATCGCCCGCGTCAGCGCATCGGCCGGCGGCACGCCCGTCAAAAGATGATAAAGCGTCGCCGAGAGTGAATAAAGATCGCTCCGCGGATCGGTTCCCGAACCCTGGATCTGCTCGATTGACGCGTAATTCCGCGAATAACCGAAGACGCTTTTGGCGGCAGTCGCCGATTCGGGATTGGTCGGGTTTCCTTTCGCCAAACCGAAATCAAGCAAGATGATCTGTCCGCGCGAGGTTAATTTCAGATTCTGCGGTTTGATGTCGCGGTGAATGACCGGCATTTCCTGCGTATGCAGAAATTCGAGCGCGTCAAGCAATTGATCCGCCCAATCCAAAACTTCAGTCAGGGAAAAAATCTTACCTTCCTGCTCCAATTGTTCGGAAAGATCATCGCCTTCGATGTATTCCATGACGAGAAACTGTCCGTGTCCATCAATAAAATGGTCGCTCACACGCGGCAGCGCCGGATGTTTCAAACTGTTCAAAAGACGCGCCTCGCGCTCGAACGCCCGGCTGAATTTCTCGTCTGTAAAAAATGTCTCTTTGATTGCGACGACGCTGCCGAAACGCTCGTCCGTCGCAAT
>JANLTD010000655.1:0-5826 GCA_031362765.1 Acidobacteriota bacterium
ATTCTGAACGGATTTTTCGATCCGGACGGGCGCGGCAAGCATCGCCAGCTTTTGCGGTATCAAAACTCCGGCGGGCGCGAGAAAACGGCGGCGCAGACTGACAAAAGATTTAACGGTCCCTTCGCCGAGCGCGTCCTGACCGAAAAGCTCGCTGACGATGACATCGAATTTACCGCGAATTTTTACATCGTCCGAATTTCCGTGGATGATCTCGATCTTATTGGCGACGCCGTTTTCCTGCGCATGCCGGAAAATTATCGGGATCAGGCTTTCTTCAATCTCAACGGCGACGACGCGCTTCGCGCCGAGCTTTGCCGCTAAGATCGCCCAAACGCCCGTTCCCGCGCCGATGTCGAGAAAAGATGTCTCCGTCGTGACGTGTCTTTTAATCGCCTCAAAAAGCAATTTATTCCGCACGCCGTCCATCAGCATCAATTGGTGATAATGCAAAACTCCCGGCAAATGCGCCGCAAAAAGATCGTCCTTTTCCTTTTTTTTCATAACTGTTTGTAAATAAATGTAACTGTTTAGGTCATAGATTTTATGAATTGCCGTCTGCTTCAGCTGACGGGTTATTTAGCAATTAGATCAGTGGCTTGAGCCCAATTTAATAAAAATATCAATCATCCGAATGAGCTTTAGCTAAAGCTTTTAAGGAATTTTATTAATTTTAAGGTTTGGCTCAAGCCTGCCGAAAAATTCAATCTTTTTTCCGTCAGCTAAAGCAGAACCTTCCAATTCAGAAAGCATTTTTTCCTGGAGTCTAATCAATGACCTAAACAGTTACGTTATAGCGCAAATAGCGGTGAAGATCTACTACGCCGTTTTCTTGAATCATTAGGCGGTCATTCCGGTAAAAGATATTAATTGAATGTACGGTAAACTTCAGTTTGCCGACAATCGTTCAGACTATGCGACTTGAGCAACAAACTAAAGTTTGTTGTACATTTAAAGCAAATTTATCAGCGCTTTAAGCCCGCTTTTGACATTCGCGCCGAGATGGACACGCAGGGCGCGTCGCTTTCGATCTAATAAAACCTGAAAATCGCCGCGTGCCTGCGCCGCTTTGACGACGCCGAATGTGTATTTCTGGCCGGGAACTTGAAGGTCTTCCGCGTCATCCGACGTGATTTGCAGAAAAACTCCGCTGTTTGCGCCGCCTTTGTAGGCTTGTCCGGTCGAATGCAAAAATCTCGGGCCGAATCCTAAGCAAGTTGCCGTCAATTCTTTGTTCAATACTTTTTCGCGGATCTTCTGTAAAAGTTCTTCCGTTTCGGCGTTCATCTCAACATATGCGAGAAGCGCGAAATAATCGTTTTCCTGCAGATGGCGGATGTGCGAGGCGAGATATTTTTTCAAAGATCTTTCGCCTTCGTGAAATTTATCGAGCGACGCGGCATATTCAGCGCTCGTAAAAAGTTTGATGCCGTTCGCTTCAAAGATCGGCGTTTCTTCCGGAAGCGCGCCCGTTTGCTCGTATTCTTCGGTGATTTTCTTTGCTTCGATCTTTGCCGCTTCAACATCGGGTTGATCGAACGGATTGATCTTCATAATTGCCCCGGCGACGGCGGTCGCAAATTCCCAACGGAAAAATTCCTGTCCGAGGTTTGCTTTTTCCCCGAGTTCGATCGTGACGGTCGGATGACCTTTAACGCCAAGCACATCGAGCTTTTCGTCCAATGAATTGTTGATTGAACCGCTTAATTTCAAATAAGCGAACACGCGGTCGTCGCTGTAATCTTCGACCGTTAAAAGCGGTTCGCGGTCAACGGGAATGATCGAAACGCCTTTTTTGCCGGTGCTTTCGGCGATCAACTGTTCAAGCCACGCGCCTGCATCGTAGATTTCGGGCGAAGTAAAGATCGTTAGTTTGTCGCGCCCGACTGATTGGCAAATGCCTAAGATAATTCCAAGAATCGCGCCGTCGTTTTTGCGCGGATCTTCAATTTTACAAGCTTCGGCCATTTCAGCGGCGCGATTCAGGAAATCTTTAATATCCAAACCCATTGCCGCGCCCGCCGCAAGCCCGAAAGGCGAAAGCGCGCTGAATCGGCCGCCGATCTCCGGATTGCCGAAAAAGATCTTTCTGAATCCGTCCGCTTCGGCAGTGCTTTGCATTTTTGAATTCGGATCGGTGATCGCGACAAATTGTTTGCCGGCATTTTCTTTGCCAACCTTTTCAGAAACCTTGTCAAAGAAATATTGTTTGAAACAATTTGGTTCAAGCGTCGAGCCTGATTTGCTGGCGACGATAAAGAGAGTTTTCTCGAGATCAAGTTTCGATTCGATCGCCATAATCTGCGCCGGAACGGTCGAATCCAAAACGTGAAAGTTTTTTGCGCCGAACGTGATCGAAAGAACTTCGGGACAAAGCGACGAGCCGCCCATTCCCATCAATAAAACATCGGTGAAGCCGGCAGATCCTACATCAGCTGCGAAATCTTTATATTCCTGAACTTTTTTTAGTTCAACTTCGACCGAATCGAGCCAGCCGAGCCATTTTGCTTCGTCCGTGTCGGTCCAAACACTCGCGTCTTTTGACCAGATGCCGTTGATCTTGTTTTCAGTTTGCCATTCCTCGAACGTCGAAGTGACGGCAGTTTCCAATTTTTCGGGTAATGAATAAGTTAAAGAATTAAGCATAGAACCAATTTAACAAACGCGGAAAGAAATAAAAAATTACAAAGCAATTTTCGGATAGATTTCGAGTTTAGCATCAAATAAAATCAAAAACTATGGAAACGGAAATATATTGGAAAGCGGTTCAGAATAACGATCCAAGATTTAACGGCGCATTTGTTTACGGGGTCATTTCGACGCGCGTTTACTGTAAACCGTCGTGCTCGTCGAAACTGCCGAAACGCGAGAACGTACAGTTTTTTGAGGATCTCAATCAAGCTGAAACGAATGGTTTTCGCGCGTGTCTGCGCTGCCGGCCGAAAAGTGAAACGGCGAATTCGCACACGGAGCTCGTGCTTCGCGCCTGTCAGCTTCTCGAAACAGAAGAGGAAAATTCGCTTGAAGATCTGAGTGCGCGATTAAACATCAGTCCGACATATCTGCAAAAGATATTCAAAGAGATAATCGGGGTTTCGCCCAAAAAATTTGCCGAGGCAAAGCGTCTGGAAAAATTCAAAAGCGAACTCAAAGACGGAAATGATGTGACGAGCGCGATGTATGAGGCCGGATTCAATTCGAGCAGCCGCCTTTACGAAAACGTTTCCGCAAAACTCGGAATGACTCCGAAAACCTATGCGAACAAAGGAAAAAATATGAAGATAGATTACACGATCACTGATTGCGATCTCGGAAAGCTGCTCGTCGCGCGAACCGCGAAAGGCGTCTGTGCCGTGACCTTCGGCGACGACGGCGAAACTCTTGCGGAAAACCTCTGCAAAGAATATTCAAATGCGGAAATCGAAGAAAGCAATTCGGGCTTGAAAGATTATGTCGAAGCGATCCTCGCAAATCTCGGCGGGAAAAACAAAACGCTCGATCTACCGCTCGATCTTCAGGCGACGGCTTTTCAAATGCGCGTCTGGGACATTTTGCGGAAAATTCCGTACGGCGAAACGGTTTCTTATTCAGACGTTGCCGAAACTCTCGGCAACAAAAACGCGGTTCGTGCGGTTGCAACGGCGTGCGCTTCAAACCGCGTTGCATTGGTAATTCCGTGTCATCGCGTCGTCGGCAAAAGCGGCGCATTGAGCGGCTATCGATGGGGCGTGGAGCGCAAAAGATCGATTTTGGAAAGAGAAAAGCGATGATCCAAATGATCTGTCGTTTACGGATCCTAGTTTCAAATTGCTCGATCGAATGAGTTTCATTGGATGAGCTGTAAGCTAATGGCTGACCAGGGTTTTCTCATAAAAAGTTTTCCGTCAAAATCATTTGGTTTTTATAAATTGCCTCCAACTTTAGTTGGAGGATAGCTTGAAATCTGAAGTACGGCTTGAGCCGAATAGGAAAATTTATCAATCATCCTTTTTGCTTTAGCACAATGCGCGGCTAAAGCCTGCGCTTTTGAGTCAACCAACCTCCAACTAAAGTTGGAGGCAATTTATTTTTATGAGAAAGCCCTGAATGACTGACAGATCTGATCTGATTCCGAACATAATGACGGAACCTCATTTATTAATGCAATTTGGTAAAACTTCCGCGCCAATGGCAGAAAAAATAAGAAACCGAAATAAATGAGGGGTGTGCATAATTCAAAGTCAATAAAAACGGGCATCGGACTGGAGCGCAAGCGTCCCCGCTTGCCATGAGCGTTTGTTTCAAACGCGAAAAAGCCTCGATTGATATTCAAGTTGATTGAAAGCAAACGCCGTGACACCGCTGAAAAACGCGGCGTATGCAAGCGGGGACGCTTGCGCTCCAGTCGGTCGAATTATGCACACCCCTGAAATAAATACAGGAGAAAATTTATGAATTATAAAGTCGTTCCGATAAACTCGGAATTAGCCCGAACTGTGCGCACGCGTCTGATCTCGCCGCAATACGGACATCCGGCATTTGCCGAAGCGGCGACAGGCTACGGTCCGTGCCGGCAATGTTTGAAACAATTTGTCAGCGGCAAAGACGAACGCATTCTTTTCACATACAATGCTTTTGAAAACTTATCGAATCTTCCATTGCCGGGACCGGTTTTTATCCACAAAAAAGAATGCGCATCTTTTGACGAAAAAGGTTTCCCGCCCGAATTGATCGATCTGCCGCTGCTTTTTGAAGGCTACGGAAATGAAAGCGAACTCGTCAAAAGAGAAGTCGTTAGCAATGAAAACATCGAATATCAAATCGCGGCGATGCTGGCGTTGAAGGATGTCAATTATATCAACATTCGAAACAATGAAGCCGGTTGTTTTGTCGCCCGCATCGAAAGATCATAAACCGATTCAAACCATTGCAATTTCAGCGATTCCGTGTAAATTTAGGGTTGATGAGCTTACAAAACCTAATCGTCAAAGGCCTGATGCGTTTGACGAGATACAAAAAAAGACAAGCCGGGCGGACCTTTGAAGAAAAACAAGCGAATAATCTTCCCAAACCGCCACAAAAGATCGCCGATAAAATTGAATGGGAAATGGTTGCGGTTGACGGTGCAAAGGCGGTCTGGCTCAGTAAAGAAAACTCAGTTAACGGCGTGTTGGTGTATTTTCACGGCGGAAGCTACAACGCGGGCGCGTTCAAAGAGCAATGGCAATATCTGGCGGAGATGTGCGAACGGACAAAAATGGCGGCGCTTTTGATCGATTACCGCCTCGCGCCGCAAGATCCCTTTCCTGCCGGATTGGATGATGTTTTGATGATTCTCGAAACACTTTCGGCGATCGGCGATCTCCCCGAAAAATGGTTTCTGCTCGGTGATTCGGCGGGCGCAGGGCTCGCCGCGGCCGCCTTTTACGAAATGCGCGATGCCGGGATTTCCTTGCCGAAAAAGATGATCCTGATGTCGGGCTGGTTCGATCTGACGTCGGAAACTCCTGAAATTCAGCAGAACCCGAATGTTGACCCGATGCTTTCGTACGAGCGAATGCTGGAATCCGCAAAGGTTTATGCCGGTGGCGAAGACGCGAAAAACCCTTTGATCTCGCCGCTTTTCGGTGATGTTGCGGGTTTTCCGCCGACGCTGATGCAATGCGGTACGGCGGATCTGCTCGTGTGGGAAAACCGCCGGTTTTATAAGAAATGTCTGGATGCGGGCGTGGCGGTAAGATATGAAGAATATCCAAACCTTTTTCACGACTTTATGATGCTCGGCTTTTTGCCCGAAGCCAAGCAAGCGCGTCAATCGCAAATTGAATTTTTGGTGTCATAAAACAATCT
>JANLTD010000722.1:0-3385 GCA_031362765.1 Acidobacteriota bacterium
GACATTTTTTCGCGCTTTGAGCAGGAATTTTTCAACCAGAATCGAAATATCGGTCGGACGTTCACGAAGCGGCGGAACCTGCAAAGTGACCACGCGCAAGCGATAAAACAGATCTTCCCGAAAGTTGCCGTTTTTGACTTCTTCTTCGAGATTGCGATTGGTCGCGGCTAATGATTCGCGCATCAACTTTACGATTTGAAGTTGAGCCAACGCGCCGGATTTCGCCTTCCTGTAGAGCGCGAAGCAATTTGACTTGCATCGCCAGACTGGTTTCGCCGATTTCGTCAAGAAAAAGCGTGCCGCCTTGGGCTTCTTCCCAAAGTCCGCGGCCGTCAGCTGTGGCGCCTGTAAAAGAACCTTTGGTATGTCCGAGAAGTTCGGCTTCCAGAAGGCTTTCGGTCAACGCGCCGCAGTTGACGGCGACGAAATTTTTGTCTTTGCGAGGGCTGTTTTGATGAATGGCGCGAGCGACAAGTTCTTTACCTGTACCTGTTTCACCTAAGATCAACACGGTCGAACGAGTCGGCGCAACGCGGGCGATCTCTTTGTAAAGCTCAATCATTTTCGGCGAACTGCCGACCATTGCGCCCGACGATATCTTTTCGGGCGCGATCTCTCCTTTTTCGCGGTCGCAACGATCTCGTCAACCTTGAAAGGTTTCGAGATAAAATCCCACGCGCCTTCGCGGCTTGCTTCGATCGCCGTTTCGAGCGAACCGAAACCCGTCACCAGGATCACGGGCGATTTTTCGCGCAGACGTTGAAGCAGATCTAAACCCGAAAGACTCGCTTCGAGATTGATGTCGCTGATGACGAGGTCTAATTTTTGCTGATTTGATAGGATTAGGGCTATTCAGGCGAATTAGCCGTCAAAACCTCCCAGCCTTGCGCCGCCAGAATCTCGCTCAGAAGCTCGCACGAGGCCTTATCATCGTCAACTACGAGGATTTTATTCATTCTTAAATTACAAACCTAGTCGGAGCACTTGTCAAACGATTTGGGATTCGGGATTTCGGGAAGTTAGTCTGAAATCCGAAATCCCAAATCCCAAATCCCAAATCGCCCTAGCTGTTTTGCCAAAGCCGCCAGAGTCTGACTGGCAGAAACCCGACAAATTCGACCACGATCCGCGGAAATTTTTTCATATCTGCCCACAAAGATTCGTTTTCGCGATCATCGCCGGTAATCATCACGCCGCGCCGCATCGCAAAAAGATTAAAAAGTGCCGAAATGATCGAAAAGCTGATGGAAATCGCTAAACTTTTCGTGCGATTGAGATCGCCGTTCAAGGTGTGCAGAGTATATTCGATCGTATGGCTGTAGATCGGCAGCAAGACCATCACAAAAAGCGTCGCCATCCAGATCGGCGACGCTTTTCTGAGTGATTGAACAAGCGAACCGCTCATACCGCCATGAATGACGCGAAAGATAAATTCGACGCTCATTGCGCCGAGCGCCGCTCGCCAGCCTTCCGACAAATGCGTAAAAAAATACATTGAACCACGGAAAAGTCCCGCGAAAAAAGCGGATTTCCAGTTCCAACGCCAAAATAGCGTCTTGATCGGATGTTTTGCAGTATATTTCAAGACTCCGAAAACAGTTTCGGCTTTTAATTCTTCCATTGAAAAAATGAACTTTACAGAAATTTAACGTGAGGGCAAATTAGTATAATACAATTCTTTAACACTCTCTACCTAAATCGGGACAGTTAAAGGTGGAACAGTGTTTATTCAAATTTAAATCTCTGCATTTTGAATAATTTTCCGGCATTGCCTACATTTTAATATGCAGTTTGAGCGATGGGATCAATCACCTTTATAATCAAATTTTTATTATGAAAATACAACCTGCGAGAAATTTGCAAGGAATGATAAATTTACCCGGCGATAAATCAATTTCGCATCGCGCCGCGCTGTTTTCGGCAATGGCAAATGGCGTAACGCGCATCGAAAATTTTGCAACGAGTGCCGATTGCGCCTCGACGTTAGCGTGTTTGCAACAGCTCGGCGTTGAAATTTCACGGGAAAATTCAACCGTTTTTGTCAAAGGCGTTGGCAAAACCGGATTCAAAGGCGCGGAAGTTCCGCTCGATTGCGGCAATTCAGGCACGACCATGCGCCTTCTGTCGGGCATTTTGGCGGGACAGCGGTTTGATTCGGTTTTGATTGGCGACGAAAGTTTGTCAATGCGTCCGATGAAGCGCGTGATCGAACCATTGTCACAAATGAATGCGCGCATTGAAGCGACCGAAAATCACGCACCGCTGAAGGTTTTCGGTAAAAATCCGCTTCGGGCGATTTCGTTTGAACCGAAAGTCGCTTCGGCGCAGGTTAAAAGCTGTGTTATTTTGGCAGGGCTTAACTCGGACGGCAAAACTTTCGTTCTCGAAAAAACGCCGACCCGCGACCACACCGAAAGAATGCTGCGCTGGTTTGGCGTTGATGTCGAAGAAACAGAAGCGGAAAACGGCAAATTGATCTCGGTTGCGGGCGACGCCAATTTGACGGCGAGAGATCTGCTTGTTCCTTCGGACGTTTCTTCCGCCGCATTTTTTCTTGTCGCGGCGGCGTGTCTGAAAGGCTCGGAAATTGTTTTGCAAGGGGTCGGGTTAAATCCGACGCGCAATGCGGTGGTCGAAGTTCTGCGCTCATTCGGCGCGGAGATAGAGGTTTTCAGCGAAAGGGAAATCGGCAAAGAACCGATCGGCGATCTGCGCATTCGCAGAACCGCAGATTTGCGCTCAAAACGTTCGTCAAATATTTTACGCGGTCAGATAATCGCCAATCTGATTGATGAAATTCCGATCCTGGCTGTATTTGGAACGCAGATCGAGGGCGGCATCGAGATTCGCGAAGCGTCTGAATTGCGCGTCAAAGAATCTGACCGAATCAGGTCGGTTGTCGAAAATCTACGAAAAATGAACGTGCGGGTCGAAGAGTTTGAAGACGGTTTCAGGGTCGAAAAATCGCGATTAAAAGGTGCGCGGGTTGAATCTTTTGGCGATCACCGGATTGCGATGGCATTTGCCGTGGCGGCACTTTTTGCCGACGGTGAAACGGAAATCGAAGATGCCGAATGCGCGGCGGTTTCGTTTCCCGCGTTTTTTGAAATTCTGCAAAGTGTGGCAAAGTAAAAGTGAAAAAGTGAAAAAGTTAAAAAGTTAAAAAGTGAAAAAGTGAAAAGGTGAAAAAGATCTGTCGAACTTTTAACCCAAACTTTTTCACTTTTCAACTTTTCCACCTTTCCACTTTCAATTTTGATGAATAACAACACTCGCGTAATATTGACCGGCTTTATGGGCGTTGGCAAATCAACTGTTGCCAAGCATCTCGCGCATTTGCTTGATTGCCAAAGAATTGATCTCGACGCGGTGATTATCGAAAGCG
>JANLTD010000775.1:0-2530 GCA_031362765.1 Acidobacteriota bacterium
AAAATGCGTTGCTTATAGATTCCTCAAAATTTTGTCTTCGAAATCATTTATTGGTATCGTCAAATTACACCCCTGACCGATTATAGATTTTTCTGAATCGGGAATTCCGTTGTAATAATAATAGTTGTGCTTCAGAGAATCGGCAAGAAACCAATAGCCGACATTTATTTCATTTTTGCGAAGTTCAATCAAATTGCTTCGCGGACTCATAAACAAACAATTTGCTAATCCCGCTCCGTGAATGCCGAGAAGTGTTTCACAAGATGAAAAAATATCTATTTGCTCCGCCAAACTCAAATCTTCACCATATAAAATTTCAAAATCATTTGCCTTCAAAATTGCGATTAATTCTTTTTCATTGGTAATTTTGCGATATGCCGCCTTCTCTCTTGAAACATAAATTTTTTTGTCGCCTTGATTTTTGTTGCGAATAAATGTTGCATTAATCTCGTTCATCACCTCGTCGTGCATTTGACCTGTCCGGCTGAGTTTTGAAACAAAATATAGATTTTCCGTTTTGTAAAATTCGTTTTCCTGCATTAAAACCACATCTTGAAATTTGATGTCGAGCAATTCGAGACTTTCAAACGCGATTTTTCTAATGTATGGCGTATCGGGCAAAAGCAAAACAAAATCCTGCGAAATATTTTTTACACAGAGTAATCGAGGAAGAGCTTCTGTAAACCAATGAAAATGTCCTGCCGAAAAATAATCAGTCGCCAGCAGATATTTTTTCGCTTTATCTAGTTTTACTTTTTTGCAGGTAATGATTTTTTTCAGTAGATACCGCGATTTGTAATAGGTTTTGTATTCATCGGAAAAGAGCGTTTCATCTACTAAAAAGCCATTCTTATAGACAATCGAATCAAAGGAAACTCGTGCATTTTTTACACACTTAAGGCGGCAATCGTAGGTTTTATAAAAAAGTTCGCCTTTATAAAATTGGCTATCCTGCTCGACAAAATTTATCGGTAGCTTTCGCTCAACATCAATAGAAGCTTTGAGTAATTTTCGATTTATCACCTTAGTAATTATCTATTTTATTTGGTAAAACTTAAGCGTTTCTAAAAATTAAGAAACCGAGCAAGTGCTTTTGTTAAAATAAAACACTGTCGAAACATGGCTTAACAAAATATTCTTTGCAAAAGGCACATATCCTTTTTCTGAAAGAAATTTGCATACTTTTGATTCAAGAACATCAGTAAAAGTTAGAACATCGTTCTGTTCAATGGAAATTACTTTCGGAGTAACCAACTCAAAATTTATTCCCGAAAGAATTTCCATCTCAAATCCTTCCGCATCAATATTCAGGTAGTCGAGTTTTTTTACTTCAGGGTGTTCTTCCATCAAAGTATTAACTGTAAAAACCGGAACATCTACTGTTTTTTTTACCTGCCCAAAAATACCAAGTTTTTCTAAATTCAATTTTGAAAAGCTATTCATTGTCGAATCTTCTCCCAAAATGTAATAAGTCATTTGACCATCTTGATTGCCAATACCCGCTTCGATATTGATGTCCCGACTTCGATACTTATCAAAAATTAGTTTTGAACCAGGACACGGGTCAACATTAATGCCTTTCCAGCCGGCTTTGTACAAAATGTAAGTATTTGAATGCTTATAAGGGTGATAAGCCCCAATATCCAAATAAAAACCTTGAGTAACAGGAATAAAATAATTAAAGGCTTTTGAAATAATTGCATCTTCGCCACCCTGACTGTAGTATTCTGTTTCGCTTTTTATTCCAAGTAAAAATCTTAATTTGTTCTTAAAGTTTCTCAGCATTTCTAAAACTAAAATTCAGCTATTTATTTCTTTCCGGTTTTTTATTGAATCCAACATCGGAGACATAATACAATTGATTGAATATTTTACCGTAAATCTTTCCATCTCAGGGTTTTGTAAAAACACAACGGCTTGCTCCAAATAGTTTCTGTAAGTTTCATAACTCATCCCTTTGATAAAAGAGTAAAGGCTTTCTTCATCATTAAAATCTCTGCCATCAATATAACAATTATACGGTATTAACTCTTTGATATTCGGTGCACCCCAATAAATCGGGACAATTCCCGAATAGAAACAGTCGAATATTTTTTCGGAAACGTATCCGTTTATTCCGGTTGTATTTTCATAACAATAGTAGAAATTATATTTTTTAATTACATCAAACTTGTCCAGCGGGCGCAATTCCCCTTTAAATACTTTAATAAAGTCTTTTTGCATATAAGCCGCCAGTTTGTGAAATAATTTATGCGGTACGATTTTTTTCGCATATCTAATGCCTTTGAAAGCGAAATAATAATCTCTCGGCAAAAACGTTCCACCGTAAAAGCCAAAATCTTCCTGATGATTTTCGCCGTACCATTTTATAGTATTGTAGCGCCGGTGAAGCGTGGAACCCGGATTATTTTCGTCATAATGTTTATGAATAGAATTGCTTACAAATGTTGCAAGCGTTCTCTCTCTAAATTCTTGTTCCGTGACAATGTCAGGAATCGAAAAATATTCTGTATCCATGGCAAACGGATAG
>JANLTD010000796.1:0-5575 GCA_031362765.1 Acidobacteriota bacterium
TGCGGAGCATCTTTCAAATGCGGGAATACCGACTTCATAAACTTAGATAATACGATTGATAATACCCGAAACGGGTGCTAAGATACCCAATATGGGTGCAGAGAGGTCTTCAAATTTTAAAAAAGTAAATCGGTCATTGATTGATACGCTTTTTCCGACGGTTCGTAAAAAATTGCTTGGGTTGCTGTTTGGTAATCCGGGTCGAAGTTTCTTTTTTAATGAAATAGTTGCTTTGGCAGAATCCGGAACAGGAGCTGTGCAGAGAGAATTGCAAAGACTTTCTGACAGCGGTTTAATTACAGTTTCACGGGTTGGAAATCAAAAGCATTATCAAGCGAATCCCGATTCGCCGATTTATGAAGAATTATGTTCATTGATCAGAAAAACAATCGGTTTGACAGAACCTTTGAGAGATGTCTTGGAATCCAAACGGGAAAAGATACATCTTTCATTGGTTTACGGTTCGATTGCCAAAGAATCGGAAAACGCATTTAGCGATATAGATTTGCTCATTGTTTCAGATGAAATGATACTTGAAGACGTTTACGTTTTATTGAGCAAGGTTGAAGAAGATTTAAAGAGAAAAATTAACCCGACTCTTTATACGAAAGCCGAGTTTGACGAACGACTTCAAAGCAAAAATTCTTTTCTTATGCGAGTATTGAAAGGAGAAACTATTTTATTGATTGGCGAACTACCAAATGGCTATTGAACATTTACAAAATTTAGAACGCATCAATCAACTCAAAGCAGAACGCCCATCAAAGGAAGAGTTTGAGGGATTAACCGTTTCGGGACAAAGACGTTTGAAGGATGCGGAAAATGAGAAACTAAGTCTGGAAAGCCGATTTGACTTGGCTTATAATGCGGCACACGCACTTTCCCTTGCAGCACTTCGTTGGCACGGATACAGATCAAATAATCGGTATTTGGTTTTTCAATGTTTGGAGCATACGGTTAATCTGCCAAATGAAAAATGGCGTGTGCTTGACCAAGCTCACAGAAAACGTAACTTAGCAGAATATGAAGGCATTATTGATATTGATTCAGCTTTGATTGAGAGCATAATTCGAGCCGCACATGAAATTGAAGTAAGCGTTCTAGCTTTTGGTGAACCTGAAAATAGTTGGGCGGAATGAGCCGGCATCTTACATAAACCCCGCAAGCTACATTCAATACACAAAAAACTTTAACTAAAACCCTCTTGCTGAATGAATGCTCATTCATTTATAATCTTACCAACTTAAAATTTCATCGAACAAAAGGAAAAATAAATATGCTACACATCAGAAAAGCCGCCGTTTTGGGCGCGGGAACAATGGGCGCGGCGATTGCGGCGCATTTTTCAAATGCCGGAATACCGACTTTGCTTTTGGACATCGCGCCGCCGGATGCGGAAGACAACAAGGCCGCGCGCGACAAAATCGTCAAATCGCTGTTTGAAGCGGCGAAGAAGTTAAAGCCGGCGCCGTTTATGCTGGCGAGTAACGCGAATCTGATCGAGACCGGGAATTTTACCGACGATATGGCGAAATTGAAGGATTGCGATTTTGTCATCGAAGCTGTGGTCGAGCGTCTTGACATCAAACATAAACTTTTTGCGGAAGTCGAAAAACATCGCAAACCGGGTTCGGTGATCGCTTCAAACACGAGCGGAATTCCGATTGCTTCGATCGCCGAGCCGTTTTCCGATGATTTCAAAAAGCATTTCGTCGGCATTCATTTTTTCAATCCGCCGCGTTATATGAAACTCGTCGAAGTTATTCCGACGCCTGACACGGACGGCGAACTGGCGTGCAAGGTTTCGGGCTTTCTCGATGAAAGGTTGGGGAAAGGCGTTGTGCCGGCGAAAGACCGTCCGAATTTTATCGCCAATCGCGTCGGCGTTTATTCGATCATGTGTGTTTTGGACGAGATGATCAAGCTCGGGTTCACGCCGACCGAAGTTGACCAAATGACGGGCAAAGCCATCGGCCACGCATCAAGCGCGACCTTTAGAACATCGGATCTGGTTGGTCTGGATGTAACCGCTCACGTTGTTTCAAATCTCTATCCGGCGATTCCCGAAGACGAAGACCGCGACACTTTCAAGATCCCAGAAGTGATGCAGACGCTTCTCGATAAAAATATTTTGGGCGACAAAACCAACGGCGGATTTTTCAAAAAATCGAAGGACGAAAAAGGCAAACGGGTGATTTTGGAACTCGATCTCGCGACGTTTGAATACAAACCGCAAGTTAAAACGAAGTTTGCTTCAATTGATGCGGGCAAAGCAATCGAAGATATTCCGACGCGCGTCAAACAACTCGTTTGGGGCAAAGATAATGTCGGCGAGTTTTTGTGGAAGACGACGGCGCGGATCTCGGCTTATGCGGCGAATCGGATTCCCGAAATTGCCAACACGATCCTCGAAATAGACAACGCGATCAAATGGGGCTTTGGTTGGGAAATCGGTGTTTTCGAGGCGTGGGATGCGATCGGCGTCGCTGAATCGGTCGAAAGAATGAAGGCCGAAGGAATGAAAATTCCGGAAAATGTCCAGACGATGCTTGACGCGGGCGCGACTTCTTTCTACAAATACGAAAACGGCACGCGCAGCTTTTACAATCTGGTCAATGGCGGTTACAAAGAAATCTCGGATAAACAGGGAGTTATCGTTCTCAAATCGGTGAAAGACCGGACGGGCGTGATCAAGAAAAACAGCGCGGCATCGCTCATTGACATCGGCGACGGCGTGGCATGTCTCGAATTTCATTCAAAAATGAATTCGCTCGGCGGCGACACGATTCAGATGCTCAAATACGCGGTCGAAGAAGTCGAGAAAAATCACACGGGACTCGTCGTCGGCAATCAGGGCGGAAATTTCTCGGCGGGGGCGAATATTATGATGATCCTGCTGGCCGCGCAGGAAGAAGAATGGGACGATATTGATCTCGGCGTTCGTCAATTGCAAAAAGCGATCATGCGTCTCAGATATTCGTCGAAACCGGTCGTGACCGCGCCATACGGTCTGACTTTGGGCGGCGGCTGCGAGATCACGATGCACGGCGACAAGGTTCGGGCGGCGGGCGAAACTTATATCGGTCTCGTCGAAGTCGGCGTCGGTTTGATTCCGGCCGGCGGCGGCACCAAGGAATTGACGATGCGGGCGATGGACAAAGCCAAGGCGACACCGGACGCTGATCCGCTCGCGTTTTTGAAAAAGGTTTTTGAAACGATCGCGATGGGCAAAGTTGCGACCTCGGCGCAGGAAGCGAGAAGTTTCGGGATCTTGCGCGATTCGGACGCGATCTCGATGAACGGCGACCGTCTGATCGCCGATGCGAAAGCCGAAGTTATTGCTTTAGCGGAAACAGGCTATGTCCAACCCGTCGAGCGCACCGACATTTTGGTGATGGGCGCACAGGGGCAGGCGGCGATCAAGCTTGCGCTGCATATGATGAAACAGGGAATGTTTATCTCCGAACACGACGCGCTGATCGGCACCAAGTTGGCAAAAATACTGAGCGGCGGCGATTTGAATCATTCGACGTATGTTTCCGAACAATATCTGCTCGATCTGGAGCGCGAAGCGTTTCTTTCACTCTGCGGTGAGCGCAAAACGCAGGACAGAATAGCGGCGATGCTCAAAACGGGCAAACCCTTGAGGAATTAAACGTGCAGAACTATTCGCTAAACACATGAATTGGAGATTAGACCCGGGTGTCGGTTCGTGTGTTTAGCGGAAAGATTTTTTCTAAATATCTTCCAATCGGCAACGGAGGTTTTTTAGCTTTATGTCTGAAAATTACGAATCACTTCTTGTAAATTCCGCAACTTTTGAGCCGTTTGTTTTGTGTCTGGCTTTGGGCACGCTCGAAGCGATGAAATCGGGCGTTTGGACACCGGAAGCCGGAATATGGACGATCGGTCGTCCAAACTTTTTGGACAAACTCGAAGAGTTGAAGGTTTCCGATGAAACGATGAATGTGCTTGTGCAATTTGATGAATTAAGCGCGCTCGAAAAATTGGTCGAAAACGATGATTTTTATGCTGAACTGCTGAAAATTGAGCAGACGATCAAAAAAAGGCTCGCAGATTTTTCAACGGACTATTGGAACGCTAAATGGTTAAGCGAAACTCCGTAGGTTTTATTTGCGTCAATTCGCCGCAAAAATTATTTTATGAACGAAATAACTTCCGAACTCGAAAGGATCGCCGAAAATACCCAAAAAACTTTCGGTAATCTTTCGGCCGAACAGATCAACTGGAAACCATCCGAGACAGGTTGGAGCGTTGGGCAATGCTTTGAGCATTTGATAAAAACAAATGAACTTTTTTACAGTAAACTTGATGAAATTGCCGACGGAAAACAAAAGAATTCGTTGCTCGAAAATTGGTCGCCGCTTTCGTCGGTTTGGGCGGGTTTGCTGATCGGTTCTTTGAAAAAAGATTCGCGCAAATTTAAGGCACCGAGTCAGAAAATTGTTCCGCCGAGTACGGTTGACGCCGGAATGATCGAAAAGTTCGTTTCGCATCAATCGGAACTGATCGGGAAAATTCAACGGACGGAATCAGCCGATTGGAACAAAATTAAAATCACCTCGCCATTTATGAAATTGATGACTTATAAATTGGCAGATGGTTTTCAGGTGATTGTCGAACACGAAAAACGCCATTTCCGGCAAGCGGAAAGAGTGACGCAAACTGACGGATTTCCAAAGTAAAACCACGGAGATTTGCCTGCGAAACAAACGAAATAAACGAAAAAAGATTAAAATATTTTCCGTAATTTTAGTGTTTTTCGTGTTTTTCGCAGGCAAAAAATCTTCGATTCTTGCTAAATGCCAAATTGGATAAACTAAAAATATGACACCTTCAATTGAACAAAAAATTTCGGTCGAACAGCGCGGACCCGTTCTGCTGATCGGTTTGAATCGTCCCGCGAAACGCAATGCTTTTGACGTGCAAATGCTTGAAGATCTGGCGGCAGCCTACACGCGTCTGGAAGATGATGAAAGCGTTCGGTGCGGAGTTTTGTTTGGGACGGGCGAAATGTTCACGGCCGGTCTGGATCTGGCGAATGTCGCGCCGCAGGTGGTCGAAAGCGGGATTTTGAAATATGCCGAAGGCATCGTTGATCCGCTCAATTTACAGGGGACGCGTTCGCGGACAAAACCGCTGGTCGCCGCCGTACAAGGGAAATGTCTGACGCTCGGAATCGAATTACTGTTGGCTTGCGATATTCGCATCGCGTCGGAAAACGCGACGTTTGCGCAGATCGAGATCGCGCGCGGGATCTTTCCGTTCGGCGGCGCAACCGTTCGTTTTCCCGAAGTTGCGGGTTGGGGAAACGCGATGCGCTGGCTGCTGACGGGCGATGAATTCGATGCGAACGAAGCCTTGCGAATTGGTTTGGTTCAAGAAATAACCGAACACGGAAAACACATTGAAAAGGCAATTGAGATCGCTGAACGGATTGCGCGGCAAGCACCGTTGGGCGTTCGCGCGACGATTCGTTCGGCGCGAACGGCGCAAACGGAAGGTTTTAACAAAGCCGTTGAGGATCTAACACCGCAGATTCTCGAACTTTTCA
>JANLTD010000798.1:0-1671 GCA_031362765.1 Acidobacteriota bacterium
TGTTTTTTTCGTGTCTTTCGCAGGCAGAAAATCTTTCTGTAACTCTTTACTGATGAATTACCGATTTTATTGTTTGTTTATTGACACCGCGTGCAGTTTCTTGCGAAACTTAACCTTCATTCAAGTTTTATCAACGAAGACCTGGTTTTTGATAGATACACTTTACAATTTTCAATCTCAGCAAATAGTACATATTCTTTCGCGGATCCATATTTATTTTTGAGGTTTTAATTCAAATATTTCAGGCGTAAATTAAATTTCCTAAGCTTTGAGGAGGGCTTATTAATGCAAAAAGATTCAGCGGCAGGAGTTCGTAATCCACTTCTGCTTTGTGTAGTTATTTTGGGATTGATGGCAGCACTAGTTGTAGTGCCGATGCAATTCCGTTCCGAAGCCGGCAGCAAAAATGCCAGAAAAGGAACTGTTCAACAAACCACGAGCCACGAGGAAGGTATCGAAAACTACGATATTCGTTCCGATAAGGCTTCGTATGGAAAGATTGACGGCTTTCGCCAGACACTAGGCAAAGATGCGGCGGTGATCGCCGACATCCGCGACGGTTTTGTCCGCGGCGAAGAAGAACTCAGAGGCCGTATCCCGACCGTTAAGGTCGAATACAATACTGACATTCGCACGCCGGAAGTCATTACGCCTGACGTTTGGAAAGCGACGATCGAGTGGCTGACGCCGGCTTCGGGCGCGAAACGTTCGGAGATCCTGCGCGGGTTCGTCAAAGAAAACAATTCATTGATCGGTATCAATGACGAGCAAGCCGACGCCTTGAAAGTGTTGTCCGATTACACCAATCCGGACGGCAATCTTTCGTTTGCGCACCTTGAACAGAGAATCAATAATGTTCCTGTTTTTCGCAGCGAGGTCAAAGCCGGTTTCACAAAAGACGGCCGCATTATCCGCGTCATCAACAATCTCGCGCCGGGCCTTGATTATGAATCGCTTTCAAACGATTTCCGTAATCCGCTCGACGCTGTCAGAGCCGCCGCCGGTCATATCAATTATGAATTAAAACCAATTGATGTCACGCGCAACGATGCGGCTTCAAACGATCTGAAAGTCGTTTTCGGAAACGGCGATTGGGCAACGACGGCTGAGAAAATGTATTTTCCGACCGAACCGGGCGTCGCTGTTCCGGCGTGGCGTGTCTTGATCTGGCAACCGGTCAATGCGTATTACGTGATCGTTGATGCTGAAAATGGCACAATGCTTTGGCGTAAGAACATCACGGAAGACCAGACCCAACCGGCGACCTATCAGGTTTACAATAATACGAATGCGTTTATGCAGGCGGCAGACAGTCCGGCGGCTTTATCACCGGGACCGCTTGACCCGACCCTCGGAACGCAGGGCCCTTTGGGGACCAGAACGAATGTCACGTTGATCGGTAATGAAGTACCGAATACATTCAACAACAACGGCTGGATCACCGACGGTGCGAATATCACCGATGGTAATGCGGTTGAAGCGGGTATTGACCGCGACGGCACAAACGGCGTGGATGCACCGCAAACCGGAATTGGGAATCGGGTCTTCGATTCGACCTGGAATCCGCCGCCGGGAAGCCCGGGACCGGGCGACGATCCGCTGACGGCACAGGCACAGCGCGGCGCGGTTATTCAGATGTTTTATGTGATGAACCGTTATCACGATTCGATG
>JANLTD010000807.1:0-10015 GCA_031362765.1 Acidobacteriota bacterium
GTCGAAGTCCGCCGCCGGTCTGACAGGCAGTTAGGGACACTTGAATTTCAACATTCCCCAAGATTTTACTTCGGATTTATTGCAGAAAAAGCCTCGTCATTGAAAAGCAGATGAGATATGGATAAACTCTGCTTGACACCTGAAATTAACATTGTCGTTTTTGGAATCAGATGCGCCTCAGTGGTCGATGCCTGCTGGTTCGAATCCGAAAAGACCGGCAAAGCGACCGTTTTTATGCCGCCGGAAAAAATGCGGGAGATCTATAACCTGCCGATTCGCGATGGAATCAATGGGCTCGAAGAAGCGATCAGAGCCAAATTCTTGCGGCGAAGTTCCAAACCAGGTCATTTTATTGTCAACCATTCGCGCATTTTAGAGGTCTGCCGACGATGAACTGGAATTGTCCGAACAAAATTGTTAAAGCGTAAATTGCTCAATCCAATGAGAAAAAAACGGATCTTCAAATTTGAAACGGATCGAGCCACGGCTCTCTTTCTGGCGCAAGATATCTTTTGAAGTCAAAGATTCAAGAGATTTTCGCATGCTCGAGGGTGAAACCTTAAATTCGGTTGAAATCTTCATTGATTGCAGATTTTGACCGTTCTCACTAATTACCGCCGCCAGCGATTTCTTTTGAATGGCAGTCAAACCATTCCACACCTGCGTATAAAACGGATCATTTTGGCGGATCAGCCTTTCCAGAGTTTTCTCGATCTCACTTTCGGTCAGGAAAGAGCTTTCAGGCGGCCCCGTCTTCATCTGCGAAAGCCGGTTCCAAAGCGAATGCGCGAGCATTTGCACGTTAAAGGGAACATCATCAGCCAGGTCAAGAATTTTGAGGGTCAGATCTATTTTTTCCTGATTATCCGAGTTCGGGGAGAAAAAATCTCCCAATGTAAATTTATCAACCAGAAAACGCGAAAATTCGGTTCTCGGCAGCTTTCCCACAAATAGCATCGTTCCCAATCGATAAAACGGACGGCTCGGGTCAGTGGTCATCTCAGTCAGCATCCTCGTCTTCGAACCCGCGAAAATATACGCCGTATGTTGATGGGTCTGAATCGCCGAGCGAATTTGCTTCTCCGCGACGATCCCGGTTTGATTCAAAATTTCCTGAAACTCGTCGATTATCAAAGCCACGGGGCGATCTTTCTGATCCGCCGCCAATTCCTCCAAACCGTTCAAAGCGTCGACCAACAATGCCGTGCCTGCTGCGGCCGACGGGGCTGCGCCCAGAGAGGTTTTCCATTCCGATTGCGTGACCGAAAAACTGAGTTCCGGTCGTAAAGATTTGAAGTATCGCTTGATCTGCTCCCCGGTTTTTTCGACTCTTCCCTGCAAAACCCTGGCCGAATCCTCAATTATTTTCCTGACGAGGCCTTCAATTTCGGCAAAGGCTTCGGCATTATATCGCAAAACTATCGCATTCTCTTTGACCGCTTTTTCAGCGGCTGATTTCAGCAAAGAGGTTTTGCCGAATCGACGAGGTCCGATCACGAACAGTTTTGCGCCCGTTCGAATCGCCTTGCTGACGATCTCAAGTTCGTCAATCCGGTCGACTAATTCTTCCGCCCCCAATTCTCTGCCAAATTCAAACGGATTTTCCATATTTAATGTAGAAACTCTTTAATTGTACGCTATTAAATCATAGCACAATTGAGTGAGACGCTAAATAGTAAGATGAACTTTTTCAAAGAGAAAATCCGAAGTGCGTCCTCGACGAGTTCATCTCTTTTCGACGGGAAATAATACCGCTCGATCCCGCCTGCATCCTCGATACTCGCCGGTCTGATCTTGACCCGGTAGCGCACGCCCCGGTACTCGAAATCACGTTCCAGCGAATCGAGAAACTTCCCGCCGATCCGTGCGACCTTGCCCCAGAAATACTGCGGGATGAAATCTTAAAGCTCAACCGTATTCGAATACCGCCGGTTTGCGGCACCGACCTGTTCGAAAAGAGTCAGCGGCAGTGGTTTGCTTTGTTCGCATTCTGCCAGCGGTTTTGCCTCCGCCGGCACTAATATTGCTGTTATTTCAGGTTTTTCCATTTCCATTTATTTCCCCTCGCAAAATTTTCGGCATTGCCTTGTTTTTGCGGATTTTCTTGTGGCGGAAAAGAATTTAGCCGGAAAATGTCTGTTTTTTTACAGAATTTTTCTTTCCGGAAGTAACCTTGCCGCTTCACATCGGTTTTCATAAACAGAAGCTGAAATTTTTTTTTGGAAAGTGGGGTTGCTGCCCTGATGAAGTTTCAAAAATTAGTATTCTATATCAACTATGCAATGATATTGCAACAACAATACATTTTTAGTCAAATGAACTATAACTTAAACGAACCTCGAAGCCTTGCGCTTTACGCCGGTTTCGACTTCCTCGATTTGTGCCTTTTGGGGGAAACCGGAACGGGAAAAACACATACTGCGCGCCTCATTCATGAATTAAGTCCGCGTTCCCAAAAGCCGTTCGTCGCGGTTAATTGTGCGGAACTCAACCCGTCAATTATCGAAGCGGAACTTTTCGGGTACGAAAAAGGAGCATTCACCGGCGCGGTCGCAAATAAAGCGGGAAAGTTTGAATCAGCAATGGGAGGCACCCTCTTTTTAGACGAAATCGGCGAACTTCCCGCCAATCTTCAGGCAAAACTCCTAAAAGTTACGGAAGAAAAATGTATTACGCGCGTCGGCGGCAACCGTCCGCGCCAAATTGACGTGAGAATAATATATGCGACGCACCGCAATCTGGACGTTTTGCGTGAAGATTTGCGCTACCGTATTGCCGCCCATGCGATTTATCTCAAACCTCTGCGTGAACGCAAGGGCGAAATCGTTTCTTTAGCCCGTCTCTTTGTAACTCAATTCAGTCATCGCTCAAAGTGCGTCGTGAAAGCCAACGATGAAACGCTCAAATTGCTTGAAATGGCACAATGGAAAGGCAACGTCCGCGAGCTGCGTTCATTCGTTGAAAGGGCTTGTTTAAGTGCCTTATTTTCTTCAAAAAATGAAGAAGCGGCAGAAAATACGGTTAAATTGACGAAAGAATTGATTCTTTCAAAACTTTCTGCCGCTTCGGTAAATTCGTCAGTCGAAAATGGTTCTACATCTTCGGAAAGTTTGGCGACCTTCGCGCCCGGCGAGAATATGGAAAGTTACTTGAAAAGAATCGAAACTTACCTCCTGAAAAATGCGCTGGATAATCACAATAACAACCAAACCCGCGCCGCCAAAGAGCTCGGCATCAGCCGTACCGGATTGATCAAAAAACTGAAACGAATCGGGCATTAAACCCGGACTATTATTTATATGTCGGATAATTATTGGAAATCCAATCTTCAACGATAGTCTGGAATTCGCACCCCTTTTTTACTAATTCATCGGCTTCGGTTTCAGATGCCACTTCCGTTGCATCGTAGTCAATCAGATTTCCTTTTCGGCGGCACGTTTCAAAATAATCCGCGAGATTTTCGGCAACAACAGTTGTGATTGCATTTTTTACCGCTTCAAAACTTGTCCGGTGATGCCCCACTTTTTTGAAGAAACCCGATAACCTGAACAGGCAATCGCTATTTTTGAAAGTTGCAGCACTGCGTTATATGCAGTAGCGAAAAGTCGGTCATCAGACAATCCATCAATTTCAGCGTCTTTTAGATCACGATTGACCAATTCCCGCAGATTCTCAATTTCCTACCGGCTGGTTGTGTGCGTTTGAACGCTGCCGTTCGCCAATAAAGTCTGCCAACTCATTCTCATCTCCTATTAAAAATATTTTTTCATTTCTGAGAACTTCCGTCAAAAAATGATTACCCGACATTACTTTTTTTTGAAATTCTTCCAATCTATAGCAAGTAGGATTAAATTCTCGATTGAACTGCTGCTCTAAATCTCTCAAAATCGGAGATAATTCGGCTAGCCCAATTGAGCCGACTATCATTAAATCAACATCGCTTTGGACGCTCTCTTCCTTCCTAGCAACTGAACCGTAAATAAAGGCGATCTCTATTTTCCCTTTGAAAGATGACAATGACTCTCTTAAAGCCGTAATGACACCCCTCGTTTGAAATATCAGATCCCGCAGCGGCGCAAAGATGGGTGAATCCGTTTCCGCCTGTAAATAAAGGCGATTGCCGTCACGACGACTCCGCAGGATACCACTTTCGACCAATGTGTTAAGTTCTCTTTGCAAACTCGATGGAGTAGTCTTGATAAAAGAAGCCAGTTCACTCATAAACCACCATTTCTCCGGTTGAGTGTATGTCGCCGCTAAAATGTTTTGGCGAATTTTTGGGAATAACGCATCAATTGGATCCTTTTTACGCATATTGCGTATAATGCTACGCCAATTGCGTAAAATTTACAAACTTTTGATATAAAGGGTAAGTATCTTGTTGAAAGAACAGTAATTGTAGTTGATTAGTGCCGACATAATATAGTTACAACTAAAGAAGAGTTTGAGAGAATTTTTGGCGAAGTTTTGACCACTTCAGCACTTGAAAAATATGAGTTTATCGCGTTTTGCGCTTCCTTTGTCGAAGTCCGCCGCATTGCAGATAAACAAACCCGAACATTCAATAAAAGCACAACCTGTTTTTTATAGGCTGTTTCAATCATGGTTTTCTAATTCTTTGGGAACAGTTATCTGATACTTATCAACAAAAACTTCGCCTTTAACGAGACTGCGTTTCCCTTTCCCAAGGTCGATTTGAGCTAAATTCAGATAACTTACCCAACTATGTCCCGCTTTTTCCGCCAGATAAAGAAATAGACGTTTAACTTTGACTGATTGGCACTTTTCCAACAATGTCTGAACCTGATCGGGTCTCAGATTATTGAGTCCCTCCATCAATTCATAACACTCGATTAAATCGTGTTTTTGACGAGACAGATGGAGACATTCCATCATCGCCCGAACCGCGCCGGAAATCCTGATCGAGAAATTCTTCAATTCAAATTTGGTTAAACCCAAGTCCGATGGCAGAAACGAAGTTTGCTGAAAGTCAATTCGGACACCCCAATCACGTTTTTCAAACCAAACAGGCAGTTTTTCGCCCTGACTTCCGAATAATGATACCGTTTTCACCTTCATTTCCAGATAATGAGTTTTTCCCAAATAAGCCAGTGCGGTCTTGCCGCCGGGATGAATCGTCGAACCTGTTTGCTCTTGCAAGGCGTAGATTGCCCCTTCATAGCCAACTTGATCACCTACCCGAATCATAGCTCCCTGTCCGATAGATTCGAGCCACCGACTTTCCCGGTATCTTTGTTGCAGTCCGTGACTATAGCCGTTTGCCGCTAACCAATTCGACTGAAAGACCACTCCTGAAGGCTGAGAGCTTAAAAGTTGGTTTATTTTTGATGGGATTTCTATACTCATAGTTTGATTAAATGACACAATATAAATCTTAACAACATTTCAGTTTAATTAACTGCCAGTTACTAAACTAATAGTATATAACTCAACAATAAATTAAACTCTTTTCACAATAATAAGGATCGTCTTAAAAAATAATAAAAGCTACGCGCGTTCCTCTTCAATCATTTCAATCCAAAGCTTGAGGGTTAAATCTTCTCTTTCCGGAACAAATAAATAACTTCTTAATTCTTTATCGTAGCGGTTCTGTAAAAGATTTAGATCGAACGGAATAGTTCTGGCGAGATATTTCACATCTTCCCTATCCTTTGGCGAGTTGCGTTCTATTTTTGTGAGGGCAATGTCATATGGATCAAGCGCGAAAAGATGGATATTTTTGAATGAGTCGGGAAACATTTCAGTTAATCTTTGAGCATAATCTTCAGGAGGAGAAACTATTGTGACCGGATCCAGATAAACTTTATAACGATTGTGTAAAACTGAATCTTTTTGTCCTAAATTTATTAAGGCTGCTGCTTCACTTTTGGGGACAAACATTAAGACATCAACATCCGATGTCGTGCGGGTCAGTCCGTAAACCTGGGTCACGACAAACCCGCCTAAACAGTGAAAATCTATCGGCTGATGACATTGCTCGTCTAATTCCATCAAAAAACCGCGCCACGGTTCAGGTATCAAATCAATTGGCATAATGTAAATGTTCGGCTTTCAAATCCGATAAAACATTCCAGAACTGAGCCTCCGGTGTCCGGTTCTGACGAGTCCATCGTTTTTCCGTTTCCGTTAAAGATCCCGTATATAAAAAATCTTCTTTCAGAAGCCGCGAATCTGCTAGCATTTGCTCCCTTTTCATTAAGATACCGGCTTTCTTTTTCTCGCCTTTTCTTTCTGCCACTATCCGTGACAAACTCGTTAAAAACCCCAAGCGGTTCTGCAAATCTTTAACTTTTGCGGCTGAAACAACTTTTCCCCAGTTTCTCTCAGAAACTTCAGCAACCAGCCATGGCAGAGCTTCAACCACGCGTGCGTCCAATTTGTCCAAATTAAGTGCCGACAGCAAAACTTCCGCCGGATTTTTTAAGCGGGTCGGCGAGATGTGTGAAAAACCGGGATACCCGACTGCCGCCAGCTCGCGTGTCAAACGCTCATCAGTAGCAGGCGGAAGATGAGGAAAATCTTTGTTTAATGGTAGATTCACAGCCGGGAGTCCAAACACGCGGACAACCCTTTCGGTCAAATCTTCGGTTAGGAAACGCTTCCCTTTTTCCAGTAAAGAAAGATACGCTTGGGTCAACTTTAAGTGTTTTGCCGTCTCTTCCTGAGTCCATCTTTTTTGTTTTCGGATTTGTTTTAATTGTAATCCCGTCATATATCACATTCCTCCTCAAAAAAATTATATCGGAATTGGATAAATATTACAATATTGTTATAATTTTAAGCGTATCAGGTTGTGAAATAATAACTTAATCATTTATATAGTCTAAATATAAACCATCTTGAGATGATTACTCATGTTTCGCTCAAAAATAATGTCAGATAGACAAAAACTAGATACTAGAACTATCGTATTTGCAACACTTAAAATTTGATGTGTTTTGTTTAGCAAAACAATTTTTTCAGAATAAAATCGCTCTTTTCTGATTTGTTATTTTTGAGATTGAATTTGATGCAATTTTCTGCAAAAATCAAAAAATTTGATAAGATTTTTTGCATAAACCAAAGATTTTGATGTAATTTTTCACAGAAATAATCGTTTGTTTGAATTTTCAAAAATTTAATCCCGAACTCGGTCTTTTTTTGAGCGAATCAGGAGTGATTAGTTCTATTTTAGAGATGTGCGTCAATTCAGTATTTATGAATACCAAAATAGTTTTTAAAAACGCTCGAATTTTTAACGGCAGGGATGACAAGTTGTTTGAATCACAAAACGTTGTGATTGTGGGTGATACAATTACCGGATTCACAGATGAGGAACCTGAATATGATGATGATACAGAAGTCATTGATTGCCGGGGACAGATTTTAATGCCTGGTATGATTGACGCGCATGTTCATGTTTACGTCTCCACAATCAATCTCGCCCGCGCTGGGCAATCTCCTTTTTCATATCTTGCACATTACGCCGCTCAGTTCATGAAATCGAGCCTTGATCGCGGTTTCACCACTCTGCGTGATGTCGGAGGTGCCGATGTTGGATTAGCAACAGCAATTCGTGACGGTTTATTGGGGCTGACTCCGCGCTTATTCTATGGCGGGCGAATAATCAGCCAAACCGGTGGTCACGGAGATTTCCGCCCGGGCGATCATGCTTTGGAACAAATGAATTGTTGCGGCTGCGGAATGCATTCCAACGCCTTATCGGTCATTGCGGATGGTCCCGACGAAATTAGAAAAGCCGTTCGAGAGGAATTAAGACGTGGTGCTTCTCATATCAAGATTATGGCTTCGGGTGGCGTCACATCAACTACTGATCCTTTGGATAAGTGCCAGTATTCGGACGAAGAAATTAGTATCGCGGTCGAAGAAGCAAACCGAATGGGGCATTATGTGGCGGCGCATTGCCATCCGGCGGAAGCTATCGGACGCGCTGCCAAATTAGGAATTCGATCTATCGAACATGCTACGCTGATCGACCAGGAAGCAGCTGATATTGTTGCCGAAAAGAACGCTTTTGTCGTTCCAACAATGGCGATTGGTTTTACAATGTCGGATCACGCAGAAACTTTAGGACTTCCACAGGTAATCATCGACAAAATGCGCTGGATCATTGACAAGACGATGACTGGTCTAGAGGTGATGAAAAACAACGGCTTGAAGATGGGATTTGGAACTGACCTGCTTGGTGATTTTCATGTTTACCAAACACGCGAATTTACGCTTCGAGCCGAAGTTCTCTCGGCGATCGATATTTTGCGTTCTGCCTGTGTCACGAATGCCGAATTATTGAACCAGTCCGATAGACTAGGTTGTATACGTCCAGGGGCTGCGGCTGATTTATTGCTCGTTAAAGGCAATCCCTTAGAAGATATTTCTGTAATCACCGATAGTGAAAATCTGATGGTCATTATGAAAGATGGTAAATTTCACAAAAGAACGCTTTAAGAAATTGGTTTCATAAGTAGAAAATAAGAAATTGTCGAAAAAGAGTAAATATTATTTACTGCTTTTTTAGCAGTTTGAAATTACAATTGTACTTGGATAAATACCTAAAAAAATAAAGGGGTAATAATATTAACAGAATTGATGAACACTCTTCGGAATGGCAGAAAGGCGATGTTATTTTAGACCTTTATCGGGTTGAAGGAATTCTTGGTGAAGGCGGCATGGGACGAGTTTACCGCGTTCATCACACAGGCTGGAATCTTGATCTTGCTGTCAAAACGCCGCTTGCCAAAAAGTTTACTCCGCAAGGCATTGCCGAATTTACGAAAGAAGCCGAAACGTGGATCAATCTTGGACTGCATCCGCATACGGTTAGCTGTTATTACGTCCGCGATATTGACGGGATGCCGAGAGTTTTCGCCGAATGTGTCGAAGGCGGAAGTTTGAAAGATTGGATTCAGGATAAAAGGCTTTACGAAGGCGGAATGGACAAAGCACTTGAAAGAATCCTGGATATTGCCATTCAATTTGCGTGGGGACTGCATTTCGCACATGAACAAGGTTTAGTTCACCGTGATGTTAAACCGGGAAACGTGATGATGACACCGGAAGGGGTGGCAAAAGTTACGGATTTCGGATTGGCGCAGGCACGAGTCATTTCGGAAGAATTCATTTCCGAAAATAAACCGGAAGGTTCCGATCAATACATTCCCGATCCAACAAAAACAATCGTCGTCAAAGGTGGTGGCGCGTTAACGCCGGCTTATTGCTCACCGGAACAAAAATCCAGACAATCCCTCACCCGAAAGACGGATATTTGGAGCTGGGCGGCTTCAATCTTTGAAATGTTTACTGGAGGTCTACAGTGGCAAGCAGGAGAGTATGTCGAAGAATCGCTCCATTCATATTTGGAAGATTGGGAATCAGGAGAAACACATGATTACGAGGGCATCCCCAAAATGCCCAAAGAAGTAGAAACACTGCTCAGAAGATGTTTTAAATCTTTACCGCCGGAACGACCGAAAGATCTGCAGGAAACAGCATCGGAATTACAACAGATTTACGAGCGGAAAACAGGAACAATATATCCGAGGAAAAAGCCGAAAGCCGCAAAATTACACTCCGACAGTTTGAACAATCGGGCGGTCAGTATGCTGGACTTGGGTCGCAGAGAAGACGCCCTCAAGTTATGGGACGAAGCCTTGCAGGTTCAACCACAACATCCCGAGTCAACCTATAATAGCGGACTTATTCTCTGGCGGTCAGGTCAAATCAACGATGATGCTTTAGTTCGGGAAATGGAGGAGGTAAAAAAATCACAGCCGGATAATTGGAAAGTTGATTATCTAATAGGTCAGATTCATCTGGAGCGCGATGATATGGATTCGGCAATTACAGTATTTTCGGGACTACCGGATTCTTCACAAGCGAGTCGTAAAGAATTAGAGAGTGCTTTAAATTTTGCCATAAAAAGAAAGCCAACCTCTACCCAGAGGTCGTGTCAAATGTTGTGGAAATGAATTTATAGCCTTCCTTGTTTTGCTTCCTT
>JANLTD010000810.1:0-6620 GCA_031362765.1 Acidobacteriota bacterium
AAGTGACATTTATGCGCTTGGGGCAATAGCATATCAGTTAGTAACCGGATACTTCCCGTTTGTTGTTGATACTACCTCTAATTTATGGATGATCGAGCTTTTAAATTTACAAAAAACAAGCAAACTCCGAAAACCCAAAGAACTACGCGAACAATTATCTGATGCGGCACAAGATGAAATACTGAAAGCACTTTCATATGATTCAAAGGACCGTCATCAGCATGTTTTCGAATTTGGCGAAGGACTGAATCGTGCCTTATCTGATGAAAATCTACTCACACCCGTAAAATTTGACTTAGCGGCGACATTAGATATTAGTGGATTACCTAAAACAATGCTTTTTAATACTTCGAGAATAAAATCAAGCAGTGTGAATAAAACAATTGAAAAGTTTGAGTGTTTATGGTCAAAAGCAATATTGACCGATAATATATATCCGTTACCACCTGAAAAAGTAAAAGAAGAGATAGCGCAGCGTGTGCGGGGGCTGGGCAAAAAACCCGGTAATACACAATATGCATATAAATTAGGAAGCAGACTATGTATTGCTTTTGATTTAGATTTTAGACTCCACGTCCGTGGACTCGGTGCTCAACCATCAAATAAAAGTGGCTTTTTAACATTGCTTGATGAAGGTCCAGAGGGTGTCGTCTATTGCCTTTGCCCCTCGATATTTGCCCCAGCTACACAATTAAAAGAGGGGAAATTTTATTTACCCCAAAACAATTCAATTTATGAATCATTTGAATTGTCAGGGACTGCGGGGAAAGAGAAATTACTCGCAATCATCTCTGATGAACCATTGAGTTTTAATTGGTTATCGACACATCCGGAAATGCCCGCTCGACTTTTAAGCGACAAAGACCTTGAAGATTTGTTTGTTGAACTTCAGCTATTAGAAGAAGACCGCTGGACAGCATTAGCGACTTACTTTGAGGTTATTAAATAACAATCATCAACGTTAAAATAGTTGAGCTTAACAATTTACGAAGAAGGAGATTATTTAATGTTTTCAAAACTTTTTGGAAGAAAAAATTCAGATGATACAGCAGACCTTAAGGAACAAAACGAACGGCTAATATCCTTAATGGTTTTGCACTTTCAGAATGGACAATACCAAGAGGCTCTGTCCTTTGCAGAGCAGGCTGTTGAAATAACCCGACAAGTTTACGGCGAACATCATCTTGAGTTTGCGTTAAGCCTTAATAACTTAGCAATGGTATCTGAAAAAGTTGAAAACTATGAAAATGCCATACAGATTCACCATCAGGTTTTAGAAATCAAACGTTCGTTGATTGGTGAAAACCATCCGGAATTTGCCCAAAGCCTTGAAAATTTGGCGATGTTATACAAAACCATTGAAAATTATTCCGAGGCATTTCCGCTCATTATACGGGCAATGGAAATTAATCGTGCGGCGCTGGGCGAACAAAATCCTAAATTTGCTCAAACTCTCAACAACTTAGGGGTATTATATTACGAATCAGGTGACCTAGATTCTGCCATTACATGTTGCAAAGAATCCTTGGAAATCAGACGTACCATTCTTGGAACGAATCACCCTGACTTTGTAAGTAATCTAAATAGTCTTACGGAACTCTACAAAGATAAAGGCTCCAATGATGATGCCGTCGAAATACTGCTTAAAAGATAAAATTTAGTACTTGCGTTCATAAAAAAGGGCATAAAATTCATTTATCTTTTCTCTTAAAATTCAAGAGTGACGAAATGATAAAATTGGCAATACTCAAAAAAAGTTATTTCAGTGAAGCAATTCAGGATTTGAATTTACATTGCAAATCACTCGTGCTGCGAAAACGCTTTTATTTTACTTCCTGCTATTAGTTTGCGGAATTCAATAATGCATCCTGTTTATTTCAAAGGGTTTACCGGTTTAATTCAGTTTAGATTATATAAGGAATAGGTATTCAAGATGTTTTCTAGATTTTTCAAACGGAACCAAAAGAATGAAAAATCCGAGTTTAATTCGCCTCCAAAAGAACAGCCTGTTGCTACGGTTGCTGCATTATGTGAAGCGGGAGAATTTGAGAATGCAATTTCCTTGGCGACCAAATATGCTAATCTAACCCGACAATCCTACGGTGAGCAACATCAGGAATATATTACGAGTCTTCAGGAATTGGCAGGCGCCTATGCAATGGCTAGAAAAACCGGTGCGGCGGAAGTGCTTTACAAAAAGGTTTTAGAAATAGAAATCATTTTACATGGCGAGCAGAGTGAAGAATATCTTGCCAGCCTCGATTTACTGGCGGAACTATTATTAATAAACAGCGGCTACTTTGATACTACTACCAGCTCTGAAAAGCCTCGATTTAACTTTATCAAGCAGACTCAAGAGCCTATTTCTTCAGGTGAGGTACATGATTTAGAGCCGATTCTTCGATTAACTTTCAAGACGGCAAAGTTCGTGCAGAAGTGCCTATATGGCGAAGCTCTGAGATATGCCATGCAAGCCCCGGACTTAGCTCGTCAGGTTCTCGGCGAACAGAATCCACTTTTTGCGACAACCCTCAGTTATTTGGCAAATATTCATAAAGAGATTGGTAACTATCCCGAAGCAGAAACACTTTATAAACAGGCATTGGAAGTTGAGCGTTCAGAACTCGGTGAGAAAAGCAGTGAGTTTGCGGTAACTCTAACTAATCTGGCGGATTTATATTCCTCAGCCGGAAATTATCAAACAGCCGAACCGCTCTATAAACAGGCTATTACAATATTACGCTCCACCGGGAACGAAAAAGATTTAGCATATGCGGTAAGCCTTAACAATCTGGCACAATTTTACGTCTCGATATATAACTATGAAGCAGCCGAAACCCTTTACAAACAGTCGTTGGAAATACTTCAAACCGAATTGGGGGAAAACGACCCAGTATATGCGGACGCACTCGATAATCTGGCGGAATTATATCGTTTAACAAAAGATTTTGATGCGGTTCTATCGCTTGTTGCCCGCGCTAAATATATTCGACGAAATATTTTTGGTGAAGATCATCCAAAATATGCGGATAGTCTTATGGTTGATGCATCGCTTATAATTGCCATGGTAGATCCAACCGAATCATATGAAGAAGCACTACCACTTTACACAGAAGCTGCCCTCATACTAAGAACCGCACTGGGCGAACAAAATGGAAAGTATGCAGGTTGTCTCGACGACGTTGCCTCCACATATATCTCGATGGGGAATTATCGAAAGGCTGAGCCGCTTTACAAACAATCATTGGAAATTAAACGGGTCGCATTGGGTGAAAACCATCCTGAGTTCGCTAACAGTCTTTACTATCTTGCAGGCTTATACGCAGCAATGGACAGAGAGGTCGATGCCTTTAATCTAATGAAGCAAGCATTAGCCATTGATGATCTATTAATCGGACAAATATTTTCGATCTCTTCTGAAAACCAGCGTTCGATTTATATTTCGAATATCGCCGTAAGTTTAGATTTGATTTTGTCGCTTGTTAGTGGAAAACTTGCTGCATCGACTGAAGCGGTGCGCTCCGCAATGTCCATTATTCTAAGGCGAAAAGCACTTGGGGCAGAAGCCTTGACTTCGCAAAGGGATGCCGTATTAAGCGGCAAATACCCCGAGGCTGCCAATTTTTTACAAAAATTAGCTATCCTGCGTGCTCAAACCATCAAAAAGACCCTTGCCGGACCCGAAGATACTGATTTACAGGAGCATTTAAAATTAATTGCCGAATGGAATGCACAAAGGGAGCAGCTTGAAGCGAATCTCGCTCGAAAAATCCCGGAAATGAACCTCGCTCATAAGCTCCAATCAATCGATAACAAGACTATAGCAAAGGCATTGCCCAACGACTCAATCTTGATCGAATTCGTTTACTTTAATGCCATGAATTTTAAGGCAGTGCTTAGTAAGGGCGAGTCTCGATGGCAGCCGGGGCGTTATCTGGCTTTTGTGTTGACTTCCGGAGAATCGGAGGTAGTCGAGATGATTGACTTGGGTGAGGCTGAGCTGATCGATCAAATGATTATGTCATTCCGGGAAAATATTACAGGCGAAAGAGAACGCGGCAATCGTGGACTCGGAGCTGTCCCTACCGGCGGACGACGCGCGACTGGCGACGATATTGGCACTAAACTACGCGAGGCAATCTTTGACCCGTTATTGAAAGCTATCGGCAACAGAAAAAAATTGATGATTGCACCCGATGGCGATATTGCGCGTTTGCCGTTTGAGGTCTTGCCTTTGAATAACGGTTTGCGGGTAATTGATGAATATAAGATCAGTTACCTTGGGACGGGACGGGATGTCATTCGCTCCAATTTCAAATCAAATCGGCAGTCAGCGCGTTCACTCGTCATTGCCGATCCCGACTTTGACTTCGCGGCAAATGCCGTCGCTGGCGAAACGGAACCAGTAAATAGTTTATTTGGTCGAAACAGTTTGAAGCACACGATAGTAAATTTTTTCGAACCTCTGCCAGCCACAAAACTTGAAGGCAAAAATATAGCGAAAATACTCGATGCCGAACTTTGGATACAGGGTGAGGCTTTAGAGGCGTCTTTGAAAAAACGGAAGTCTCCACTTATCCTGCACTTAGCTACACATGGTTTTTTTCTTGAAGACCAAAAACGCGACACCGTTGATGATTTTTTAAGTGTTCCTTCAATGAATTTTAGCGAGAGCGGGTTAATGCGCCTTACCCAAAATCACTTTGAAAATCCATTGTTACGTTCAGGGCTTGTTCTTGCCGGAGCCAATACCTGGCTTAGACAGGGAAAAACAGTGAAAGATGCTGAAGACGGATTACTGACCGCAGAAGATGTTACTGGACTTGATCTACTCGATACTGAGTTAGTCGTGTTATCGGCATGTGAAACCGGGCTTGGTGAGGTGCATCTCTGCGAGGGTGTTTTCGGGCTACGCCGGGCATTCATATTAGCGGGTGCCAAAACTTTGGTTATGAGTCTATGGAAAGTGCCTGATGAACAAACAAAAGAATTAATGGAAGATTTTTACCATCGCCTCTTATCGGGTGAGACTAGATCCAACGCCCTGCGCGAGGCTCAGTTAGCCATGAAACTCAGGCATCCCGACGCTTTCTTTTGGGGAGCATTTATTTGCCAGGGAGATGTTGGACCTCTTTTAGTTGAATCTCGGTAGAGATTTATAAATAACAGTTTAAGAAGTAATTCAACTAAATAGCTTAATTTTCCGGCAATTGATCCGTTTCAATAAAACGCATTCCAAATAAGGTAAACCAAAGTTCAAAAAACACCTCTTTGTTCGATAATTGGTTGAGTTTGAAATCTATTTTTTGACCGGAGCTGCCCAATAGTTTTGGCGAATAATCCTTCCCGGTAATTCTAATTCTTGTTTGCTGTTCAGGGTCAATAAGTGAAGATCTCAAATGCTTAAATAAGCCTTTAAAGTTGCTTTTGTCGATGCGATTTTTGTTTTCTTGAGCTTGAACTGAGTTCTTATAGGTTAAAACTTCGATATATTCAGGGGTAAGTCGAATAAATCGAGAATCATCACCTAAGTCAAAATCAGCAAAACCATTTACCTTTAAATCATTTAGTTTTATTTTCTTTATATAGCTATACCAGGCTTGCGCCGTTTGATGTGCAAAAAGATAGGTCGAACTTGGTATTACCTGTCCGTTTGATAGAAAATCACCCGCCCCAAGTTCTTGATAGTCACCCGCTTCATGTGAGCCAGTTTGTGTATATACGAGTTTCAAGTTCCCTGAATTGTTTTGAAACCAGCGAAATTTGTAATCAGTTTTACTGTACTCCTGCTGATTTAGTGCACCAGTAATATATTTATGAGTAATTTCGCTTTTCAAATCAGTCGCATTTTGAAAAAGGAAAATCCTGGAATCGACATCCTCCCGACTCTTATGTGCATCCGACCATTGATTCCCGTTTTCTCCTACGTAACAGACATGTTTATTAAAAGCCGTTTCATAAAATGTAATAACGAAAACAAGTATGGCTGGCACAAGGCTAATAATAATTTTCCAAATTAGCCCCAATTTGAATATACCGCTGGAATCAATAAAATAAAGAATTCCAAAAACAATTAAAAAGCCGATGACTCCATAAATTACTGATTTGATCAGGCGACTTGACTCGCTCGGGCGAACGTCATCTTTGGAGCAATCGGTATCACCGCAAATTAACGAGCCGATTTCAGGTACTGGGGGGACAAAATAATCATCATAAGAATTCAGTCCCTTTCCAGCTACATTTTTAGGTGGTAATAAATTATCCATATATTATTTTCCTTTTTCTAATTTAGATTTCTGCGGTGACAGACTACGAAATTTGCAAAAATATTAAACCCATATTTCCACAAGAACCTTTTTTGTGCAAAACCATTTAGCGAAAAAGTAATTTTAGTAAACTAAAAAAAAAGCGGAAAACTTGACAAGCAATCAATACCTACGCCAAATCAAGCAGATGAATTAGTAAAGTTATGCAGAAGAATGCTGACTGTGGGGCTAATCACCACTTTGATCTTTACTATTAAAATCATCTCTACTTTTGGCTCATCAATTTTATTGTTTCCAGAGGTCGTGTCAAATGTTGTGGAAATGAATTTATAGCCTTCCTTGTTTTGCTTCCTT